>NZ_JBBJZY010000047.1:0-1414 GCF_038148955.1 Streptococcus pseudopneumoniae | reverse complement strand
GGCTCTATAATATTTGTAGTGGGTAAATCCCCTATGGATATTATGGAGCCTATTTTGTTGTAGAAAAAAAGTCCCATAAGAACTATAATGAAAAGCGACCAAACTATCATTAGAAAGAATCATATGGAACAGTTACATTCTATCACAAAACTACTCGATATTAAAGACCCTAATATCCAAATTATAGATATCATTAATAAGGATACACACAAGGAAATCATCGCTAAACTAGACTATGAGGCCCCATCTTGTCCTGATTGCGGAAGCCTAATGAAGAAATATGACTTTCAAAAACCGTCTAAGATTCCTTACCTTGAAACGACTGGTATGCCTACTAGAATCCTCCTTAGAAAACGCCGTTTTAAGTGCTATCAGTGCTCTAAAATGATGGTCGCTGAAACTTCTCTCATCAAGAAAAATCACCAAATACCTCGTATCATCAACCAAAAGATTGCTCAGAAGCTGATTGAAAAAACTTCCATGACCGATATTGCTCATCAGTTGTCTATTTCAACTTCAACTGTCATTCGAAAGCTCAATGATTTCCACTTTAAGCATGATTTTTCTCGTCTTCCTGAGATTATGTCCTGGGACGAGTATGCCTTCACTAAGGGAAAGATGAGTTTCATTGCACAAGATTTTGATAATCTCAACATCATAACTGTTCTTGAGGGTAGAACACAAGCTGTCATTCGTGATCACTTTCTTAAATATGATAGAGCCGTCCGATGTCGAGTAAAAATCATTACTATGGATATGTTTAGTCCCTACTATGCCTTAGCTAAACAGCTTTTCCCATGTGCTAAAATCGTTCTAGATCGTTTCCATATTATCCAACATCTCAGCCGTGCTATGAGTCGTGTACGTGTCCAAATCATGAATCAATTTGAGCGAAAATCCCATGAATACAAGGCCATCAAACGCTACTGGAAACTCATTCAACAAGATAGTCGTAAACTGAGTGATAAACGATTTTATCGCCCTACTTTTCGTATGCACTTAACCAATAAAGAGATTCTAGACAAGCTTTTGAGCTATTCAGAAGATTTGAAACACCACTATAATCTCTATCAACTCTTACTTTTTCACTTTCAGAACAAGGAGCCAGACAAATTCTTCGGACTTATTGAGGACAATCTTAAGCAGGTTCATCCTCTTTTTCAGACTGTCTTTAAAACCTTCCTCAAGGATAAAGAAAAGATTGTCAATGCCCTTCAACTACCTTATTCTAATGCCAAATTAGAAGCAACTAATAATCTCATCAAACTTATCAAACGAAATGCCTTTGGTTTTCGGAACTTTGAAAACTTCAAAAAACGGATTTTTATCGCTCTGAACATCAAAAAAGAAAGGACGAAATTTGTCCTTTCTCGAGCTTAGCTTTTCTTCAACCCACTACAGTTGACAATGAGCC
>NZ_JBBJZY010000046.1:0-2402 GCF_038148955.1 Streptococcus pseudopneumoniae | reverse complement strand
GACTGCCAAGGTCAAAGAAGCACTCGAATCCTTGAAAGGCAAGCAAGCGACTAAGGAAGAAGAAATGAAAGAGACAAGGAAAGCACAAGGTCATCTTCCATATGGTACCATGATTGGCAGCCTGCTCGCTCTTCTTGGTCTCCTTCTCTTCCTCATCGCGCGTCGTAAGAAAGAGTCAGAACTCAAGAAATTGACCAAGGAATTGACTAAGGTTCTGCAAGACGGCGACCTTACAAGTGTAGATGCGAAAGTCCTTGACCAAGCACGAGAAGCTCTCGCTCAAGCAGTCGCCTTCCTAGCCAATGAGAAAGAGTCTGACCACACAGAAGATGAATTGATTGAGAAACTCAAAGCTATTCTTGCTCAGTTAAAATAAGTCAAACTTAGCCGAGTCGGAAACCAGCTAGAATAGTGATGGAAAGAATGTTGGAAAAACTCAATTTGAGGTGAACATTCAGAACATCTTTCACTGATAGAACGCATAATATCAAGCTTTTTAAGGCAAGGTATTATGCGTTTTTATTATTTTGAACCTTTTTGTTCCATCCTTTTTGTGATATTTTTCCCTTATTTCACAAACATTTCATATTTGGATTTTATAATAAGTTATAGTCCAGTTTTTACTATACTTTGATATTCAAATATGTTATACTATGATTATCAAAGTAAATGAAAGGGGTTACGAACATGACACCAGAAGAAATGTATCTGACAGAGCGATTGGATGTACAGATAGCTCATTTTTTAAAGAAAAGCGTTCAACATCGTAGACGCTATAAGGTATTAAAAATAACAGAAATCGTGGCAGGTTTTCTCATAGCTGTCTTTTGTGCTATTCCTATGCCAGGTGATCGCTACCGTTTGATTTCGGTTGCCTTGTCCAGTCTAGGCTTGCTGTGTGAGGGGATTCTCAATTTGTATAATGCCAAGGAACACTGGATTTCTTACCAAAAGACTGCGCAACTCCTGGAGAGAGAAAAATTCCTCTATCAATGCCAAACAGAGAAATATGCAGGAAAAACCAAGGCTTTTGCCCTATTTGTCAAGACATGCGAAGGTCTTATCTCAGAGGAAATCAACCAGTGGGAAAGTATCCAGTCAAAAGAAGTAGCAGCTAGTGCAGATGCTCCAGAGAAAAAAGAGTAGGAGGTGGAGGAAATGTATCAATCCAGCTACCTATTGCCCTTGCTCTGGTTGAAAAAAGAAGCCGATAAGGAAAAGATGAGCGCGACTCAGTGCCAGATATTTTTCTTTTACTATCAACTGTTTGAACTCTTATTTGCTAGAGAAAGCGACTTGAGAGACTTGTGTCTGGGAAGGCAAGGTTTTTATTTCTCGCAGTTAGAGAAAGATTTGCTTTCTGGAGTTTCCCAATTTCTAAAAAACTTGGAGGGCAAGGGGACTCTCAAGGCTAACCAAGAAGTATCAGCTCGCAAAGCCCTTTTTCTAGCCTTGACAACTAGCCAGTCAGATTGGCAGGAGTTAGCTCCTGTTTTTGATTTTTATCAGGCTGTCGGGAGGCTTGAACATCCTTCTCTCTTGAGTTCTCAGGACAGACAAGATCTGATGTGGATTTACCAGTCAGCTTTGGAGAAGGATTATAGTGTCAAGGTAATTGGCGACAAGCATTTTGTATTGAAGAGACAAGATGCTACTAAATTGACAGGGCGCCAAACTCAAACTTTGGAAATTCTGAGTCAATCAGAAGACTTGGTCAATCCTGTCTATGTTACATTAGGAGAAAAGGGGGTGCTCTTGCTTGATTAAGAGAGGAGATGTTGTGGCTCTTTATTTGCCTTTTCCAAGTATTAGTAGCGATTTGGCTGTGAAGAATCATATGTATATCTGTATTGACAACAGCACGACTAAAAACAAAGAGTTGGTTAAAAATCAGACTTTCAAACCAGCTCTCTTGACCAGACGTTTGGTCAAGAACTTTATGATAGAAGAGCCGGATCTAGCTCGTAATCCTTTTACAAGACCAACCTTGATTGACTTAGATAAGGTATTTATGTTGGATAATACGGTCATTCCGACTTCTTATCTAGCCAGACGGCGACGCAATGTCTCAGAAGAATTATACGAGGAAATTTTGGATCACTTAGTCCAACCACGGCTGATTTCGCTGAACAAGTCTGAGTTTATGCAACTCAATCCAGGAACTTATTAGGAGGTATAGGATGGGAAATAAAGCAGTAAATGACTTTATACTAGCTATGGATTACGATAAAAAGAAACTCTTGACCCATCAGGGAGAGAGTATTGAAAATCGTTTCATCAAAGAGGGGAATCAGTTACCCGATGAGTTTGTTGTTATCGAAAGAAAGAAGCGGAGCCTGTCGACAAACACAAGTGATATTTCCGTGACGGCTACCAACGATAGTCGCCTCTATCCTGGAGCC
>NZ_JBBJZY010000045.1:0-3171 GCF_038148955.1 Streptococcus pseudopneumoniae | reverse complement strand
TGTAACAGGCAAGGTGGATATGGTAGAGGACTTGATTCAAGAAGGCAGTCGCTTTACAGCCGATCATCCAGGTTTGCCGATTTCCTATACAACCTCTTTTTTACGGGACAATGTAGTTGCGACCTTTCAAAACAGTACAGACTATGTTGAGACTAAGGTGACAGCTTACAGAAACGGAGATTTACTCTTGGATCATAGTGGTGCCTATGTTGCCCAATATTACATTACTTGGGATGAATTATCCTATGATTATCAAGGTAAGGAAGTTTTGACTCCTAAGGCTTGGGACAGAAATGGGCAGGATTTGACGGCTCATTTTACCACTAGTATTCCTTTAAAAGGGAACGTTCGCAATCTCTCTATCAAAATTAGGGAGTGTACAGGACTTGCCTGGGAATGGTGGCGTACGGTTTATGAAAAAACTGATTTGCCACTAGTGCGTAAGCGGACGATTTCTATTTGGGGAACGACTCTTTATCCTCAGGTAGAAGATAAGGTAGAAAATGACTAGGAGAGAAGAATGTTTGCGATAAAAAGAGTGAATGGCGATTTGTTTTCAGGACTTATCACAGATGTGGATGAGGAAATCATGAATAGCGATCAAAATCGCCTTGATATTGATACTATTGTCATCCATCATAATGGTGGGCTGAGTGATGAGGGGGCCAGAAGTACTTGGTATGTCTCTACAGGTCATGGCACATCTGCTCACTATCAGGTGACTCCTGATAAGATATGGGGGTGTGTTGGTGAAGAGAGTGTTGCTTATCATGCTGGCAACTATGAAGTCAATCAGCGTTCGATTGGCATTGAACACTTAAATAATCGTGGGGAACCTGACTGGACTATTGCAGAGGAAACTTACTGGAACTCAGCACGTTTGATTGCAGATATTTGTAATCGTTATAATTTGCCAATCAATCGTGAGACCATCCATCCTCACCAGGAATTTACTGCTACAGATTGCCCTGGTGGGATTGATCTAAATCGACTCATCCAGATGGCAACTGAGATTCTTTCTGGCGATAGTTTCCAAATGTCAAAAGAGGAACAGCCACGAGATGGGAATGGAGAGTATCTAGTGCGTGTGGTGGATGATGATCTTTACATCCGAACAGGTCCAGGTCTGGCTTATCCTGACCAAGGCTTTTGTCCTCTTGGGACTTTTACGATCATGCAGGTAGAAGAAGCAGACGGCTATACTTGGGGCTTGTTGAAGTCGGGCAGGGGCTGGATCGCACTAGACTATACAGAAGAAATCAAATAGAAAAAGGAAGAAAGAATGAAACAAAAACATGAAGGAAACCACAAAGGGGAAAAGGTTTTTCGTTATTCGATAAGGAAGTACCACTTTGGCGCTGCCAGTGTTGCTGTTGCGGCGCTGATGTTTTTTGCCAACGGGACAGTACAGGCACAAACACCTGAGATTTCCCCAGCGACAGAGAGTGGAACGACTAGAACCAGCGCCCTTGTAAGCGATTCCTCGGGGGGGGTATCTGAAGAGCTAAGTGAAAAAACTCCTGATACAGACCCTAGTCAGCCCGAGCCATCTAAGCAAGGTAATCAAGAAAATCAAGAAGTTTCAAATAAAAACAAGTCTCTAGTAAAAGATAGCGAAGAAGGCAAGGGAGAAAAACAAGCAGAGGTAAACCGTCCTACTGTGGATAAGTCACTTGCCGAGTCTGCACAAACCAGTCTACAAGCTTTACTTGCCAATCTGACACTGGACTCTATGAAAGAACTCCACGCTCGTGTAGAAGCAGGTCTAGCACAAGCTAAGGCTGTTCTTGAGAATCCAAACTCCAGCCAAGAGGAAGTCAATGCCCAAGTTCAAGCTATGAAAACCTTGACTGAGGAGGTCAACAAGGCCTTGGCAGGCGGACTCACATCCCCAGCTGATCTTGGAGAGGGAAGAAGTGCGACTCAGAGTGAACCAAGCTCGAGTCCTAGACGGGGGCGACGTGGTAGAAAACCGCAAACTCCTCCTACAGCACCAGTAGAAAATCAAGAAACCAAGGAAACGGCGGAGGAAGCTACAGACTACACAAATGGTTCAGGTAGCTATCCTTTATCGGACAAAATCCATAAACTCCTCCAAGAACTGAAGACCAGCACTGAAAATCCAGAACAAGTCCAAAAACTCAAGGAATCCTATGATAAACTCAACGAAGCATTGGGGCAATCAGACAATGGTCTTGTAGATGATGCCGTCTTTAATGCTGCACTTGAGGAGTATAAAAAGGCTGCTCACCTAAAGAAAGATGAGGAAGGAACTGGAGGAACTAGGAGCCGTAGAAGTGTTTCTGGACTGGTCTATGGGTTAGCTACAGGAAGTCCGGGAAGTGAGAAGAGATACAGGAATAGAGACGGCAGTGAAAAAGATAGTGTAGCGTTATTGAATTCTTCTGATCTAGATGATGCACCCCTGAAGTTTATTGCTACCGTAGAAAATGGAGGAATTCGTGAATTTTCATTAAAAGGATTTCCAGAAACAGATGCCTCTGGTAGAAAATGGGCTACTACTACTGTAACTTATTCTGGTGATAGAAAGAGAGCGATTATAAAAGTTACAGGTAAGACACCAAAATCTATTTACGGACTATATAATGTAACACCACAAGTAACCTTAGATAGTGGAAATGTACAGAGTAAACTGCAGCAGATTAGATACCAGCTTCCAAAAGCGGAATTTGATTTATCTCCGACGGGTTCAGGGCATACAGCTCAACAAGATGCGGAGGGTAAAGCCAAAGCTACGGGGAATGACAGACCTATATTCCAAGTAAAAATACCTACACCACCAGGTGGGAGAATTAAATCTACCAATATTCCTGCTAAAGGTCAGATAAAAGTGTTCTTGGTTCGAGGCGGAAGTAATCAAAAATTTGGTAATACAGAAACTTCAGCTACTGGTTATGATATTGTCGCGTGGGCACTCATAGGGGAACTAGGAACGGGGTATATTGTTCCACCTCAATATAAAAAAGAGTCCATAGGTGATCAAACATTGCGCTTGGTTACTGCTTACGTTCAACAAAATACAGAGAACATAGTCAGCGACGACTTTGTTTCTCCTCTTTCTACTGATTCCATTACGCCGACCAATCCGATTGATAGAGATGGGGCTAAACAAACACTGACGCAGAAAGCGACAGATAAGAAGAACGGTTT
>NZ_JBBJZY010000044.1:0-3455 GCF_038148955.1 Streptococcus pseudopneumoniae | reverse complement strand
GACGTGGTTTGAATTTGATTTTTGAAGAGTATAAGCATACAAAAAAACGTCAGTTCTATTCAAACTGGCGTTTTATTTTTTAGGATTTTGATGGGTTAGGTTTAGTCCCCAAGGGACAAGATTTTCAGTTTTATTTTGGATACGTGTGATATTGTCCTTATGACGAATGATAATCAAACTAGCAAGAGCTAGGATAATGGCGATGAAGAGAGGGTCGTAGTTACTCAGGATAAAACCAAAAAGTGGAAAGAGTAGAACTCCGATGACAGCCGCGATAGATGCTGTGACACTAGATAGTGAAATCATACTGCCTAGATAGAGGGTCCCAAAGAAGACAACCGCAAGGTAGAGACAGAAGACAGGAGCAAATCCGAAAATCACACCTGCACTGGTTGCGACAGCCTTACCACCCTTAAATCCTGCAAAGATAGGGAAGGTATGGCCAATAACAGCCAAAAGTCCAAAGATGAGAGGCGAAACACCTTGCAGATGAAACATAATCGGAAGTAGCGTTGCTAGGGTTCCTTTGAAAAAGTCAATGACAAAGGTTGCCATACCAGCTTTCTTACCTAAAATGCGGAAGGTATTGGTCGTTCCAGTGTTACCAGAACCATGCTCACGTAGATTGATTTGAAAGAATACTTGTCCAATCCAGAGACCAGACGGAATCGAACCCAGCAGATAGGCTAGGATTAATAAAACTATTGTAATCATACTCCTATTATATCATGAAATGAAGAAGAAAGGCAGAGAATCTCTTCTGAAATTGTCACAGCGGAGAAAGAAAAATTTTGCAAAATCCTTAGAAAACTTGTAGAATAGTAAAGATGAACGAATAGGAGGTTCCTTGTGTCAAAAAAGGAAATCAATATTAACAATTATAATGATGATGCCATTCAGGTGCTAGAAGGGTTGGATGCGGTCCGTAAACGTCCAGGAATGTATATCGGATCGACCGATGGTGCTGGTCTCCACCACCTCGTCTGGGAAATAGTCGACAATGCAGTCGATGAGGCCTTGTCTGGATTTGGTGATCGTATTGATGTCACCATCAATAAAGACGGAAGTTTGACTGTGCAAGACCATGGTCGTGGGATGCCGACGGGTATGCACGCTATGGGGATTCCAACAGTTGAGGTTATCTTTACCATTCTTCACGCTGGAGGGAAATTCGGTCAAGGTGGCTACAAGACATCCGGTGGTCTCCACGGGGTTGGTTCTTCTGTTGTTAATGCCCTTTCTAGTTGGTTAGAAGTTGAAATCACCCGTGATGGGGCAATCTACAAGCAACGTTTTGAAAATGGTGGAAAACCTGTCACGACTTTGAAGAAAATCGGTACAGCGCCCAAGTCTAAAACAGGTACTAAAGTTACGTTTATGCCTGATGCGACCATCTTTTCTACGACAGACTTCAAGTACAATACCATTTCAGAACGCCTCAATGAATCAGCCTTCCTCTTGAAAAATGTGACCTTGTCCTTGACGGATAAGCGAACAGATGAAGCGATTGAATTTCACTATGAGAATGGGGTGCAGGACTTTGTTTCCTACCTTAATGAAGACAAGGAAACCTTGACGCCAGTTCTTTACTTTGAAGGTGAAGATAATGGTTTCCAAGTAGAAGTTGCCCTCCAGTATAATGATGGATTTTCAGATAATATTTTGTCCTTTGTCAATAACGTTCGTACCAAGGATGGGGGGACGCATGAAACAGGGCTCAAGTCTGCCATTACCAAGGTTATGAATGACTATGCGCGTAAGACGGGGCTTCTCAAGGAAAAAGATAAAAACCTTGAAGGGTCAGACTATCGTGAGGGACTAGCAGCCGTTCTTTCTATTCTGGTTCCTGAAGAACACCTCCAGTTTGAAGGACAGACCAAGGACAAACTAGGAAGTCCACTAGCTCGCCCAGTTGTGGATGGCATTGTGGCGGATAAGTTGACCTTCTTCCTTATGGAAAATGGGGAATTGGCTTCTAATCTCATCCGCAAGGCTATCAAGGCTCGTGATGCTCGCGAGGCGGCTCGCAAGGCGCGTGATGAAAGCCGAAATGGCAAAAAGAATAAGAAAGACAAGGGCTTACTTTCTGGTAAATTAACGCCAGCCCAGTCTAAGAATCCAGCTAAGAATGAACTCTATCTAGTAGAGGGGGATTCTGCCGGTGGCTCTGCCAAACAAGGCCGTGATCGCAAGTTCCAGGCTATTCTACCTCTTCGTGGTAAGGTTATCAATACAGCCAAGGCAAAGATAGCGGATATTCTCAAAAATGAAGAAATCAATACCATGATTTATACCATCGGTGCGGGTGTTGGAGCGGACTTCTCTATTGAAGATACCAACTATGACAAGATCATTATCATGACCGATGCGGATACCGATGGTGCTCATATCCAAACCTTGCTCTTGACATTTTTCTATCGCTACATGCGTCCGCTAGTCGAAGCAGGACATGTCTATATTGCCCTTCCACCTCTTTACAAGATGTCAAAAGGTAAAGGCAAGAAAGAAGAAGTGGCTTACGCTTGGACGGATGGAGAACTAGAAGAACTCCGCAAGCAGTTTGGTAAAGGTGCTACCCTCCAACGCTATAAAGGTCTTGGTGAGATGAATGCAGACCAACTCTGGGAAACAACCATGAATCCAGAAACCCGTACACTCATCCGTGTCACCATTGAAGACCTAGCTCGCGCCGAACGCCGCGTCAATGTCCTCATGGGAGATAAAGTCGAACCACGCCGTAAGTGGATTGAGGATAATGTCAAGTTTACGCTGGAAGAAGCGACAGTGTTTTAAGTCGGTTTTTAACGAATGGGTATTAACATGAGAACTGAAACAGAAATGATGAATCTGATTTTACAGACTGCTGAAACTTTAAAAGTCGAAGCCGTGGCTCTATCTGGTTCGCGAGCTTGTCCAAAAGCTCCAAAAGATGAATTTCAAGACTACGATGTGGTCTATATTGTGGATGATTTGGATAATCTGACGAGTGACCTTTCTTGGTTGGCCTATTTCGGGAAACGCATTATCGAGCAAGAAGTTAGTCTTGGTAATCGTCGTCTCTATCTCATGCTCTTTGAAGATGGTAATCGGATTGATTTAACTCTCTGCCCCAAAGAGCATATCAAGGAGTGGGTAGATAGCGAGGCAGGATTCACTGTTTTGGAAGACCTAGAACATTTATTTGAACCCTATTCCCAAAATCTAGAGCGTTTCTGGATGAGTCCAGCTAGTGAGACAGATTTTAAAAATTCCTGTAATGAATTTTGGTGGGTGTCGGCCTACGCTGTCAAAGGGATTTGTCGTAATCAAGTCATCTATGCGACCGACCATCTCTATGGTATTTGCCAACAAGAACTCTTGAAAATCTTGGCTTGGCAAGTGGTAAGTGATAGGGGAGCAGTTGACATCGGTAAAAATTACAAGTACCTCTTTCACTATTTGTCTGCTGAGAAAGA
>NZ_JBBJZY010000043.1:0-3577 GCF_038148955.1 Streptococcus pseudopneumoniae | reverse complement strand
CGCTAAATCCTAAAGGATATATCTACGAGATTTCAACAAAGGTAGCGCCTTGGTTTGCGACTCTCTACCTCTCAGTTCTTTACTTGTCAATCGGTCCATTCTTTGCTATCCCACGTACAGCTACAACAGCTTACGAAGTAGGGATTAGCCCCCTTTTGTCGGATGCAAATAAAGGACTTGGCTTGATTGTCTTTACGGTTCTGTATTTTGCGGCAGCCTATTTGATTTCGCTTAATCCATCAAAAATCTTGGATCGCATTGGACGAATTTTAACGCCAGTTTTTGCGATTTTGATTGTTATCTTGGTTGTTCTAGGAGCTTTCAAATACGGTGGAACAAGTCCTCAAGCTGCTTCAGCTGCTTATCAAGCATCTGCCTTTGGTACAGGATTCCTAGAAGGTTATAATACTTTGGATGCCCTTGCCTCAGTTGCCTTTAGCGTAATCGCAGTTCAAACCTTGAAACAACTTGGATTTTCAAGTAAGAAAGAATACATTTCGACTATTTGGGTTGTTGGTATCGTAGTTGCCCTTGCCTTCAGCGCTCTTTACATCGGGTTAGGGTTCCTTGGAAATCATTTCCCAGTACCTGCTGAAGCGATGAAGGGTGGAACACCAGGTGTTTACATCTTGTCACAAGCTACTCAAGAAATCTTTGGCTCAACAGCTCAACTCTTCCTTGCAGCTATGGTTACTGTAACCTGCTTCACAACAACAGTTGGTCTAATTGTGTCAACAGCGGAGTTCTTTAACGGACGTTTCCCACAAATCAGCTACAAGGTTTATGCAACAGTCTTTACCTTGATTGGATTTGCCATTGCAAATCTTGGTTTGAGTGCAATTATCAAGTACTCAATCCCTGTACTGGTTATCTTGTACCCAATCACGATTGCCATCGTCATGATTGTCATTGTCAACAAATTTGTTGCCCTTTCAAAACCAGGTATGCAGTTGACAATTGCTGTTGTTACAGCTATTGCCATTGCAAGCGTATTAGGAAGCTCATTTAAAGTTGAGTTTCTTGCAAATCTTGTCAACGCTCTTCCTTTTGCCAAGGCATCTCTTCCATGGTTGGTACCAGCCATTGTCGGAATCTTACTCTCATTGGTTCTACCAAACAAGCAAGAAAGTGATATTTTTGAAATGGAATAATCACTAAAATCACTTTTGTAGCCAAGTCTACAGGAGTGATTTTCTTTTTTATCCGATGATAAATGTGTTATAATAGGTAGCAAAAGAGGTGAAGAAATGAATCAAACAGTAGAATATATCAAAGAACTAACAGCCATTGCGTCGCCAACAGGCTTCACTCGTGAGATTTCAAACTATTTAGTCAAGACTTTAGAAGGTTTTGGTTACCAGCCAGTTCGTACAGCCAAGGGTGGTGTCAATGTGACCATCAAAGGTCAAAATGATGAGAAACATCGCTATGTGACTGCCCATGTAGATACGCTGGGTGCTATTGTCCGTGCTGTCAAACCAGATGGTCGTCTCAAATTGGACCGTATCGGTGGTTTTCCTTGGAACATGATTGAAGGAGAAAACTGTACCGTTCATGTGGCTAGCACAGGTGAAAAAGTATCAGGCACCATCCTTATCCACCAAACTTCTTGCCATGTCTACAAGGATGCAGGAACTGCAGAACGCACGCAGGACAATATGGAAGTGCGTTTGGATGCAAAAGTGACCAATGAAAAAGAAACTCGTGCTCTTGGGATTGAGGTTGGTGATTTTATCAGCTTTGATCCACGAACTGTCGTAACTGAGACAGGTTTTATCAAGTCTCGTCATTTGGATGACAAGGTCAGCGCAGCGATTTTGCTTAACCTACTTCGTATTTATAAGGAAGAGAAGATTGAATTGCCAGTAACAACCCATTTTGCTTTTTCAGTCTTTGAAGAAGTGGGACACGGTGCTAACTCTAATATTCCTGTTCAGGTAGTAGAATATCTGGCTGTGGATATGGGAGCTATGGGAGATGATCAGCAGACAGACGAGTACACAGTGTCTATTTGTGTCAAGGATGCTTCAGGTCCTTATCACTATGATTTCCGTCAACATTTGGTCGCCTTGGCGAAAGAGCAAGATATTCCATTTAAGCTGGACATCTATCCGTTTTATGGTTCGGACGCTTCAGCGGCCATGTCTGCAGGGGCAGAGGTTAAACATGCCCTTCTTGGTGCTGGTATCGAGTCTAGCCATTCATATGAGCGTACCCATATTGACTCGGTGGTCGCAACGGAACGCATGGTTGATGCTTATCTTAAGAGTGCATTGGTAGACTAATATGTGCCTGATTTGCCAGAGAATTGAGCTCATCAAGAAGGGGGAAAATCCCTATTTTGTCAAAGAGTTGGAAACAGGCTATCTTGTGATTGGAGACCACCAGTATTTTGCAGGCTACAGTCTCTTTCTAGCCAAGGAACATGTCACCGAATTGCACCATTTGGAAAAGGAAACGAGACTCCGTTTTCTAGAGGAAATGAGTGTGGTCCAAGAGGCAGTTGCTAAGGCTTTTGCTGCTGAGAAAATGAATATCGAACTGCTAGGAAATGGTGATGCCCATCTTCACTGGCATCTGTTTCCTAGACGGACAGGGGATATGAATGGTCACGGTCTCAAGGGACGTGGGCCAGTCTGGTGGGTTCCCTTTGAAGAAATGACAGCAGAAACCTATCAAGCAAAACCGGATGAGATTAAAAGATTAGTCAAACGTTTATCATTAGAAGTAGATAAACTATTAGAATAAAGGAGTAGAAATGAAGAAAAGATACCTTATCTTGACAGCCTTGCTAGCCTTGAGTCTAGCAGCTTGTTCACAAGAAAAAGCAAAAAATGAAGACGGAGAAGCTAAGACAGAACAGACAGCCAAAGCTGATGGAACAGTCGGAAGTAAGTCTCAAGGAGCTGCCCAGAAAAAAGCAGAAGTGGTCAATAAAGGAGACTACTACAGCATCCAGGGGAAATACGATGAAATCATCGTAGCCAATAAACATTATCCTTTGTCGAAAGACTATAATCCAGGCGAAAATCCAACAGCTAAGGCAGAATTGCTCAAACTCATCAAAGCTATGCAAGAGGCAGGCTTCCCTATCAGTGATCATTACAGTGGCTTTAGAAGTTATGAAACTCAGACCAAGCTCTATCAAGATTATGTAAATCAAGATGGGAAAGAAGCTGCCGACCGTTATTCTGCTCGTCCTGGCTATAGCGAACACCAGACAGGCTTGGCTTTTGATGTGATTGGGACAAATGGTGATTTGGTGACAGAAGAAAAAGCGGCCCAATGGCTCTTGGACCACGCTGCTGATTATGGCTTTGTTGTCCGTTATCTCAAAGGTAAGGAAAAGGAAACAGGCTATATGGCTGAGGAATGGCACCTGCGTTATGTAGGAAAAGAAGCTAAAGAAATTGCTGAGAGTGGTCTCAGTTTGGAAGAATACTATGGCTTTGAAGGTGGAGATTACGTCGATTAGTACTCTTCGAAAATCTCTTCAAACCACGTTAGCGTCGCCTTACCGTATGTATGGTTACTGACTTCGTCAGTTCTATCTACAACCTCAAAGCAGTGCTTTGAG
>NZ_JBBJZY010000042.1:0-3726 GCF_038148955.1 Streptococcus pseudopneumoniae | reverse complement strand
AAAAAATCTTAAAATCAGAAAAACGCATTACATCAGGCATAAAAGCTTGATACAATGCGTTTTATTATGAGAAGTTCTACTGGTTTTTCTAACAAAATGAACTTCCAGCAGTCTTTTCACTTTCTTTTAATAAGTTCCTTCTTCACCTTGACTAGTCAAGATAACAGGCCCATCTTTTGTAATCACGAACTGGTGTTCATACTGACATGACAACCCACCGTCGATGGTCTTATGCGCCCAGCCGGTCTTCATATCTGTATCAATTTCCCAATCGCCTGTGTTGATCATTGGTTCAATGGTTAAGACCATTCCTTCACGAAGACGGAGTCCACGACCTGCAATACCATAGTTAGGAACCATTGGTTCTTCGTGCATAGTTGGTCCAACACCATGCCCAACCAAATCACGTACTACACCGTAACCACGGCTTTCAGCGTATTCTTGAATAGCTGCTCCAATATCACCGATACGATTTCCAACAACAGCTTGCTCAATCCCCTTATACATTGCTTCTTTAGTTACATCCATCAGATTTTTCACTTCTTCGGACGGTGTACCAACAGCATAAGCCCAACAAGAGTCTGCTAGGCCACCAGAATAGCTCTGGGTGTATTTTTTCATTTGCTCAACATTGTTGAAGTTTAATTTTGAGACATTCAGGTCAGATTTAGCAATAGGACCTCCCAAAACCATATCAACCTTAAGCAAATCACCATCTTTCAAGATATAGTGACGAGGGAAAGCGTGAGCTACTTCATCGTTAAGAGAGCAACAGGTAGCATAAGGATAGTCCATCATGGCACCGTCAACCCCAATCTGAAGGGGAAGGAAATTTTCTTCCTTACAACGACGGCGAACATACTCTTCAACTTCCCACATATCTAGGCCAGGTTTAATCAAATCACGTAAGCCGATATGAATACTTGCTAGAAAATCTCCAGCCTTGTCCATAGCTTCGATTTCACGAGCTGATTTTAATGTTATCATCTTTTCTCCTAGTTTCTAATTAATTTTAACGGTCACATTTGCTTTTGAAACAATCTGATGACCATGATAAATATCGTAATCAATAATAGCTGATCGTCTCGTATGATGGATAATGCGTGCCTGAATGCGCAATATATCATCTATCTGAACAGCCTGCAAAAAGTAGATCAGCATCTGCTCGATGATGAGATTGCGACCACTATTCACAACTAAATCTTGGGTCATATGAGTCAGTATCTCCGCTAATACACCATTAGCCAAAACACCGTTTTTCTCAAGCATAAAGGGCTCAACTGTAATGACGACTTCATCATGGTGATAAGAAAGTTTTTGACCAATCTGCTCAGAAAAAGTAGGTAGAGCAGAAACTTGAGAACGGCTCATCTTCTCCATGACATCTCGTCGTGTCACAACTCCAAGCAAGGTTTGATTATTCCGAACAACCGGTACCATTTCAAAGTCTTCAGCAATCATCCGTTGACTCACATTGGCAATATTTGTCGATAAACCAACTAAAAATAGACTACGAGACATGACCTTATCAATTGTGGTGCTTGGTGACTTATCACCAGCGTCTCTCATGGTTACAACTCCAACAACGACCTGATGTTGATTGATAACTGGGAAACGACTGCTACGATTCTTACGAACTAAGTCCAAATAATCTTTAACGGTATCGGTCTCTCTCAGAAAACCATACTCATGACTCGGACGATAAAGTTTCTCAACTGTCAGAATATCAGTCTTGATTTGGACATTTGACAAGGCTTTATTGATCATGGTCGCGACAGTGAAAGTATCATGCTTGCTTCTCAGAACAGGAATCCCTTTTTGATTGGCCAGTTTAAGGACATCATCATGAACCTGAAATCCCCCTGTAACCAGAACGGCATTTTCATTTTCAAGTGCTAACAGTTGGATACGGGTCCGGTCTCCGACAATCAAGAGCCCCCCATCGTGAAGGTAAGACAAAATATTTTGTTCAGTCATGGCACCGATTGAAAACTTACTAAATTCTCTCTCTAAACCTTCTTGCCCAGCTAGAACCTCAGAAGAAGTCACTTCTGCAATTTCAGCAAAAGTTAATCTTTCAATCGCAACTTTCTGGGATTTAACACGGATAGTACCACTTCTAGGACGGGTCTCCACAATTCCACGGTTTTCAGCTTCCTTGATAGCGCGATAAGCCGTTCCATCACTGACTCCCAGATGGTTGGAAATACTACGAACACTGACCCTTTTACCTACTGGTAATTCCTCCAAATAGCTTAGAATTTCCTGATGCTTACTCATTGAATTCTCCTTTTACATACCGAAATTCAAGATAATCCCGCATTTTCCTTGTATAGCGATCACTTCCTTTAAACTGACGAATCAATCGAAATCCAGACTTAAGGGCAACCCGTTGACTTGCTTCATTTTCAAGGTGGGTAATGATGGATAATTGTTTTAAGCCAAATTCCTCAAAAGAAAGTTGACAAATTTTTTTAACAACCTCTGTCATAAATCCTTGCGACCAAGCATCTTTTCTCAAAAAATAGCCAAGTTCTGCTTCTTTTTTAATTTCATCTAACTTCTCAAACTTAATTGAACCAATCATTTTTTCAGTTTTCTTGTCACGAATAGCCCATACTCCCAAAGGAGCCTTCATAAAATAATTGGCCAACGCATATTGACTCTCTGCCAGACTTGCCTGAGTCGGGAAAATAAATTGAAGATTTTCTGGATTCGAAGCTATCTCATGGAAGTCTTGACTATCACTAAAAAAGAAAGGACGCAAATACAAGCGATCCGTTTCAAAAAAAGAAAACATTGCTAATTTGGTCCAAATATTCATAAACACCTCTACGGTTTAATCCTCAACAAGTCTAATATCCGCTCCTAGATTACGTAATTTTTCGATAATATCAGAATAACCACGTAAGATAAACTCGATATTGGTAATTTCAGTTTGTCCCTCGGCCATCAAGCCAGCAATAACTAAAGCTGCACCAGCTCTCAGGTCAGTCGCTTTAACACTTGCCCCACGCAAATCACGTCCACCTGTGTACAAAATATGACCATTTGTTGTCGAAATGTCCGCATCCATCTTTGCTAGTTCAAAAACATGATTTACACGTTTTTCGTAAATCGTATCGACAATTGTACCACGACCATTCGTTCTTAGTAAAAGTGGGGTAATCGGTTGTTGCAAATCAGTTGCAAAGCCTGGATAAGGAGCTGTCTTAATATTGATTGCTTTCAAATTAGCCTGTTCTTCGACAAAGATGCTGTCTTCAGATACAGTCATTCTCACTCCCATTTCTTCCAGCTTAGCAATAAATCCTTCTAGGTGTTCGTAAAGAACATTATTTATACGAATTCCCTTGCCAACTGCAGCAGCTAAGGAAATATATGTTCCAGCTTCAATGCGGTCTGGAATTACCTGATGACGAGTTCCATGTAATCTGTCAACACCATCAATAATGATGATATTAGTTCCTGCACCGCGGATATGAGCTCCCATATTATTCAAGAGAGTAGCTACATCAATAATTTCAGGTTCACGGGCTGCATTTTCAATAATGGTACGACCATTCGCTTTAACCGCAGCAATCATCGTATTGATTGTTGCTCCTACACTAACCGTATCCATGTAAATACTTGCACCATGAAGACCAATCTCTTTAGAAGACAACTTCATGGTATCCCCTTCGTAGCTAACAGTGGCACCCATGGCTTCAAATGCCTTAAGGTGTA
>NZ_JBBJZY010000041.1:0-3852 GCF_038148955.1 Streptococcus pseudopneumoniae | reverse complement strand
AGTACCTAAGTGACGCTTCAAGCACCCAATACACAGTACCAGAACACAGTGTGACAATCACTCCAATCACAAGAGCACAAAGCGAAGCTCTATCAGCAACAGCCATCAAAGATGCGGTTACTGTAGACAACAAAGCAAGTGTAGTGAAAAAAGGAGCCTTACCAGAAAGTATCGGTAAGAACAAGATTGCAGCGACGGTAACCTATGATGATCAAAGTACAGAAGATGTAGAAATTCCGTACACAATCAAACCAGACGCACCAAGTGTTCAAACAAGTATAGGAAAAGCAGGAGCAACCAGTGTAACTGTAAACGGAGTCACTCCAGGAACAACCGTAGTCTTGTATGATGTAAGCAATCCAACAAATCCAAGAGAATTAGGACGCAAAGACATCACAGGAACAACGGGAGACGCCAAAGAAAATGGAGTAGACGTAACAGTCACAACTCTAACAAAAGATCAAAAAATCGCAGCGAAAGTGATCTACAAACCAACATCACAAGACGAGCGAACAGAATCAGACTTAGGAGAAAGCCTAACAGTTAGAGAAGGACTAGCCGTAAATAGCATCCATGCGATTAAGGGTGAGGCTTACACAGGCGAAGCTAAAGGACGTATTCGTTACAACGACAATACAGACGAAGCGCTTAGAACAAATCTACCAGACAACGCAACAGTAGAATGGAAAGATAACCAAGCACCAGACTACAACGCGGTTGGAACAAGAAACTACACAGCGGTAGTGACAATACCAGGACAAGGAAGTACAGAAGTAGAAGTACCTGTCCATGTATATCCAACTGCTAGCTTGAAGAAATCAAGCTACACGAACAAGTTGGGTAGCTTGTCAAACGGCACAGAAGCTTCTAACTATGTTTCATTTGAAGGTACAGACAGTAAGCCAAATAACGTAACAGTTCGTTGGAAAGATGGTACCCCAGATGTATCTAGCGTGTCTGCAGACCGTAAGGCTAAGATAGAAGTTGTCTACCCAGGAAATGGCTCTGCGACGGATACAGTTGTGAGAGAATTGGAAGTATCCCTTCCAACCTACCACTCGGTAGCTAAGGCTACAGAGTACACTCTAACAGTAGGAGAAAACTTCGACACAAACGCGAAGAACTATGTGACAACAAGTCCAACAGCGCCACAAGGTATAGAATACGCATGGAAGACAGATGGCACAGCCAACCAAGAATACGGTTCAGATACATGGGGCGGAGTAAATGGCGACTGGATTGGTAAGAAGACCAACAAGGTTAAGGTTTACTATCCAAACGCAGATGGAGGCAATGAGAAATCAGAAGCTCTAGCAGAAGAGACACAAGAAATCACCTTCATCAAAAAACCAGCCAAACCAAGCATTACAACCGACTTGGAATGGAAATCAGGCACAAGATCAGTAGTAGAAGTAGGCAATGTCACAAGCGGCACACGAGTAGTCTTGTATGATGAGCAAGGAAACGAGCTAGGACATACAGACGTACCAAAAGGCACAGACTATGCGACAGCAACGACTACAACCATTACACCGACAAAAGACTTACCAAAAGGAAAAGTCTACGTCAAAACAATCTACATGCCAGATAACCAAGCAGAGAAAGTAGAATCTGACAAATCAGATGATGTGACAGCTAAGTTAAACGAGCTAAGTGCAAAAGGAAGCATCCAAACACTAGCAGGCTCAGGCAACATAGCAGGCACAGACACTTTAGATGCGCAAACCTTGGGCAAACTCTTACGTCAAGGCAATGCAGGAGTAGACTTTACGGGAGCAACGGCTCAGTGGAAAGACAAAACAGCATTAGAAAAAGGCGTTGCAGGAACACGAGTAGAAACCTTACTAGTTAAACTAAAAGGTCAGACAGAAAAGCAAGAAGTACAAGTAACGGTGACAACTCTAGCCCAACCAAGTGCAAAAGCAGTCTTGAAAGCAAAAGATGCCAACATCACAAATGACAATCTATCACACTACGTAACAGCAGAAGGCAATGGCACACTAAGTTGGGAAAATGATCCAGCAGAAGTCAAAGTAGGACAAAGCTTACCACGTATCAAAGTAACGTATCCACAAAATGGAGTAGCATTGACAGACATAACAGATCAATACATCACTCCAAGTGTATACAGCTTAGAAGCAAAAGCAGATGCGAAAACGACTGTAACGGTAGGAGACACCTTCAATCCACAGGCAAGTGACTATGTCGTACCAGTAGCAAACACAAGTGCGTTACCAAACGGAACAACCTACACATGGAAAGATGGCAATGCACCGACATCAGCTACAGTAGGAAAAGCAAACTACACAGTAGTGACAAGGTTTGGAACAGGTACAGACGTACCAGAAGAACTTCGAGGTCAGAGTGTAGAAACTACAGTAGAGATTACAGTCCTATCACAAAAACCATCGCAACCAGCCTTAGCCCAAGACCGAACAAGTTTAGAGATTACAGCAGTAGTAGGTAAAGAGGATTCAAGAAAAGCAGAACTTCGCTTTACAGACGCAGCAGGTCAAGAACAGACAGTAAGCTTCACAAAAGGAACAAACGGACAATGGGATAAAGATGATGCCAATGCACAACCGACCGTTCAAATTACAAACAACGTAGATGGAACAGCGACAGTGCACATGACAAGTGGAACAGCCAAAGTAGGAACAACCGTATACGCTAAACAGAAGAAAGACAACTCAGAGTTTAGTGAAGAGGGAAGCCTTGTAGCTAAAGACCGCTTAAACGGCGTAAATGCGACAACAAAAGCTGATGGTTCAGTAGATGTAACAGTTCCACAAGAAGCCGACAAAGCAAGAGTAACCTACACGCCAGAAGGAGAAACATCACCTAAGACGGTAGAGATTACAAAACAAGCAGACGGCAACTGGGCACTACCACAAGACTCAGGACTAGAACTTCGCAAAGACGACGCGACAGGTCAAGTAACCGTAACCGTACCAGCAGACAAAGTCAAAGATGGAACAAAAGTTACGGGAGATGCCGAAAGCGCAACGAAACTAAGTGAAGAAAAAGAAGCGACTGCAAAAGCACCGCAACCAAATGAGTTTAGTGAACATGTACGCGACAACGGCGATGTAGAAATTACAATTCCAGAAAATGCGGACAGCGCAACCATCAACTATCCAGTAAGCGATACAGAAATTAAGACAGTAACGCTTACAAAAGAAGCAGATGGAAGATGGACAGCGCCACAGGACTCAGGTATCACGATTACAAATCCACAAGACAATAGCGCAAGCAAAGTAACTGTACCAAGCGATAAGATTTCAGGCAACCGTACGATTACAGCGACAGCTAAGGCAGGAACAGGAACAGGAGAAAGTACACAACGCGACTTCACTACAACTGTACCAGAGCATCAAAAACCAACTGTAGCAGAAATCACAGTAGGGGCAGGAGCAACGCCAACAGCAGAGCAAATCAATGCGGCAATAACAGCTACTAAGAAACAAAACGCAGTAGCCAAAGGAAACTTAACACCAGTAGGTGCAGGAACAAGCGCGACAGTCAAAGCAGTAGTAACTTATGCGGATGGATCAACAGAAGAAGTAGATGTAACGGTTAACTCTAAGACAGCTACCCCAGATCAAGTGGTGGCAAGCCACAAACAAAATGGAGATGCAGTCTTAACACCGCCAACAAATGCGGACAAAGTAACCATCACGTATACGGACAAAGTTGGAGCACAACAGACGGTCAAACTATCAAAAGAAGGCCAAAACTGGAGTGTAACAGAAGGAAAAGCAGGTTTACTACAGGATGGCAAAGTGGTACTAGGATACAAAGACATCGACAGAAGTCAAGCTATCCAAGCAAGTGCCACAGCAGGAAGCGACA
>NZ_JBBJZY010000040.1:0-4390 GCF_038148955.1 Streptococcus pseudopneumoniae | reverse complement strand
TAACCGCCACAGCTAGCGCCTGGGACAGTCTCTACCAGACCAATACCCTCGAATCCGCAACCATTGTCAAACTCACGCGCACCCTAGCTATCATCCCCATCACTCTCTTTCTCTCCTACTGGCAAAGTCGCGAGCAAAAAAATAAGCAAGGCTTACAACTGAAAAAAGTCTTCCCACTTTTTATCCTTTACTTTATCCTCGCATCTCTCCTAACCACCCTACTGACCTCTATCGGTGTGTCTAGTAGTTTCTTTACCCCTCTCAAACAACTCTCTAAATTCCTCATTATCATGGCCATGAGTGCTATCGGACTCAAAACCAATCTGCTAGCTATGGTCAAATCCAGTGGAAAATCCATTGTTCTCGGAGCCATCTGCTGGATTGCCATCATCCTCACTAGTCTTGGTATGCAGACCCTTATCGGCATTTTCTAATACTCTTCGAAAATCTCTTCAAACCACGTCAACGTCGCCTTGCTGTAGGTATGGTTACTGACTTCGTCAGTTCTATCCACAACCTCAAAACTGTGTTTTGAGCTGACTTCGTCAGTTCTATCTGCAACCTCAAAACTGTGTTTTGAGCAGCCTGCGGCTAGTTTCCTCTTTGATTTTCATTGAGTATAACACAAAAGGTAGCCCACCAGCTACCTTTTTTTATGCTTCCTCAATCAAGCGAGTATGTTCTCTCTTGATGCAGCGATTCATCACAATGTCATCGCATCCACCAGCACGCAAGATTTCTTCCGCTTCTAAACTTTCAAGTCCCAGCTGTGCCCAAAAAACCTTAGCATCAGCCTTGAGAAAATCACGCGCCACATCTGGCAAAAATTCACTGCGACGGTAAACATTAACAATATCTACAGGAAAAGGAATCTCTGCTAGGCTAGCATAAGCCTTTTCACCCAAGATTTCGCCACCTGCCACCTTGGGATTGACTGGGATGATTTTATAACCCCGAGCCTGCATTTCCTTGGTCACTCGATTGCTGGTTGTTTCCTCACGATCTGACAGGCCCACCACAGCAAGGGTTTTACTCGTTGCGAGATACTGACGAATCACACCATCACTTGGATTGATAAATTCTTGACTCATAGAAATCCTCCTTTTTCTTCAGTATAGCACAATTTGAAAAGGCTTGCAGAATTCTACTACAAAAAAGGAGGACTAGCCCCCTTTTTATTTAGCCTCGTACCAAGTTGCCCCTTCATTTTCATCTGCGATGAGGGGAACACTGAGTTGAATGGCTTCTTCCATAGTTTGTTTGACCAATTTTTTCATCTCTGCCAATTCAGATTTAGGCACTTCAAGGACGATTTCATCGTGCACTTGTAACAGCATCTTAGTCTGATAACCACCTGCAACCAAGGCTTTATCCAGCTGAATCATGGCAATCTTGAGAATATCTGCTGCCGAACCCTGGATAGGTGAGTTGATGGCAGTCCTCTCTGCGAAACCACGAATGTTAAAGTTACGCGAATTGATATCTGGCAACTCACGACGACGCTTGAAGAGGGTCTCCACATAGCCCTTATCACGCGCCTCACGCACCACTTCATCCATGTAGTTTTTGATGCCTGGGAAGCGTTCAAAGTAGGTATCAATGTAGGCTTTGGCCTCCTTACGGCTAATGCCCAGATTATTAGACAAACCAAAGTCTGAAATCCCGTAAACCACTCCAAAGTTAACCGCCTTGGCATTGCGACGGTCGTTTACAGTCACATCCTCAGGACGTTCAATGCCAAAGACCCGCATGGCTGTCGAAGTATGGATGTCCGCTCCTTCTTGGAAGGCCTTAATCAAGTGCTCATCCTTAGAAATATGCGCCAAAACGCGCAATTCAATCTGTGAATAATCAGAACTCAGAAGAACACTATCATCCCACTCTGGCACAAAAGCCTTGCGAATGAGACGGCCCTGCTCCAAACGCACAGGGATATTTTGCAAGTTTGGATCCACACTAGACAGACGCCCAGTCTGGGTCAAATCCTGCACATAACGAGTATGAATCTTGCCATCAGCCAAAATCCAGTCCTGCAAGCCAATTACATAAGTAGACTGAATCTTGGCAATCTGACGGTAGTCTAGGATTTTCTTAACAATCGGAGCAATAGGAGCCAGGCGCTCCAATACATCCACCGCTGTCGAATAACCTGTCTTGGTTTTCTTAGTGTATTCCAGAGGAAGTCCCAATTTTTCAAAGAGAAGCACGCCCAACTGCTTAGGCGAGTTGATATTAAACTCCTCACCAGCCAGTTCGTAAATCTCTTGAGTGAGTTTTTCAATGACAAGCTCATTTTCAGCCTGCATTTCAAGCAAGGTCTCTTTTTTAACCTTAATCCCAGCAATTTCCATCTTAGCAAGGACAAAAGCCAGAGGTTGCTCCATCTCATAAAGAAGCTCTAATTGCTCATTTTCCCTGAGTTTTTCAAGCAAAATAGGCTCTGTTTCAACCAAAACAGCAAGCTTACGAGCTAAGTGTTCCAAGAATTTCTCACGTTCAGGAATGGCCTTCTTGACACCCTTACCATAGAAAGTCTCATCATCAACCAAATAAGTCTGACCATAAAGACTAGCGATGGTCGCAATTTCATTGTCCTCCACAGTCGAAAGGAGGTATTTAGCTAAACGGCTATCAAAAGCAGGCGCCTGCAAATCCACACCAAAACGATGCAAGAGAACTTTAGCCTTCTTGAAGTCATAAACTCTCAGAGGTGTTTTTTCTAAAAAGTCCTTGAAAATCGGCTCTTGCAAAAGCTCAAGCTTGTCTGTAGCATATAGCTTTTCCCCACAAGACCAAGCAAAACCAACCAAATCATCCGTATGGTAATTCTCACCAAAAAGCTCAAAATGGAAGATAGACTCTTCATTCAGCATATCTTGACTGATTTGGTCAACAATAGTAAAATCCAAACTCTCAGCCACATCAGCTGACGACACATTTAAAGCCTGCTTGAGCTGTTTGAAGCCCATCTCATCGTAGAATTTTCCAAGATTTTCCACATCTGGACCACTATAGACCAAGTCCTTCAAACCAATCTCAATCGGTGCCTTGGTATCAATGGTCGCTAGTGTTTTAGACAAAAAGGCCTGTTCCTTATCATTGATGAGATTTTCCTTCATCTTAGAAGCCTTCATCCCATCGATATTCTCATAAATTCCCTCGAGTGAGCCATGCTCCAGCAAGAGCTTGATACCCGTCTTTTCACCAATTTTGGTCACCCCAGGAATATTATCCGACTTATCTCCCATAAGCGCCTTGAGATCGATAAACTGCGTCGGTGTAATGCCCATCTTTTCCATGAGATATTCTGGCGTAAAGGCCTCAAACTCAGCCACACCTTTCTTGGAAATTTCAACCACCGTATGCTCATCCGTCAGCTGAATTAAATCCTTGTCCCCACTGACAATGGTAATATCAAAACCATCCTGCTCTGCTAGCTTATCCAACGTCCCAATGATATCATCCGCCTCATACTGAGCCAACTCATAATGACGAATCCCCATATGATCCAGCAACTCACGAATAAAAGGAAATTGCTCACGAAACTCATCAGGAGTCTTAGCCCGACCACCCTTATAGTCCGCATACATCTCTGTACGGAAGGTCGTCTTTCCCGCATCAAAAGCCACCAAAATATGACTGGGCTCAACCCGCTCCAACAAATGGCTCAACATCAACTGGAAACCATAAATCGCATTGGTATGCAAACCAGCCGCATTCTTAAAACGGTCCAACTGCTGATAGAGTGCAAAAAACGCCCGAAAAGCAACAGAAGACCCATCAATCAATAATAATTTTTTCTTATCCATACACCCATTATAAAGGAAAGCAGGGAAAAATACCATTGGAAAGAGCTAGAGCAAGTATTTTTCATACTTTTTCCGAATAAATAGATAGTAGCAGTACATCTAGCAAACCTAGATTTAAAACTGTGGTATAATAAAAGGAGGAAAAGGATGATTCTAAGACATCCGGGCATTAGCCCGACCAACGATTTGGTTGCTAAGAAAATTTTCAGCAATCCAGAAATCACTTGTCAATTTATTCGCGATATGTTGGACTTGCCAGCTAAAAATGTGACTATTTTGGAGGGGAGCAATATTCATGTACTACCTTCCCTGCCTTATTCAGCCCAAGATTTCTATACTAGCATAGATGTCTTGGCTGAACTAGATAATGGCACTCAAGTAATCATTGAGATTCAGGTACATCATCAGAATTTTTTCATCAATCGCCTGTGGGCTTACCTATGCAGTCAGGTCAATCAAAACCTAGAAAAAATTCGCCAACAAGAAGGCAATACTCACCAGAGCTATAAACACATCGCACCAGTCTACGCTATCGCTATTGTAGATAACAACTACTTCTCAGATGACTTGGCTTTTCATAG
>NZ_JBBJZY010000039.1:0-4624 GCF_038148955.1 Streptococcus pseudopneumoniae | reverse complement strand
TGAGCAAGATGAACCCCAATCAGAAGATAAATTATGACCGTGTCATGCAGAAAATGGTACAAGTATGGGAGAAAAATGAGCAGCGGCCAACCATTCTCATGCATGTTTGCTGTGCCCCTTGCAGTACCTATACTCTAGAATATTTGACCAAGTATGCAGATGTGACTATCTATTTTGCCAATTCTAATATTCATCCCAAGGCAGAATACCATAAGCGGGCCTATGTTACCAAGAAATTTGTCAGTGATTTCAATGAGCGGACAGGAAATACGGTTCAGTACCTAGAAGCTCCCTACGAACCTAACGAATATCGTAAACTGGTTCGAGGTTTGGAAGAAGAGCCAGAAGGTGGCGACCGTTGTAAGGTTTGCTTTGACTACCGTCTGGATAAAACAGCGCAAGTGGCTATGGATTTAGGCTTTGACTACTTTGGTTCAGCCTTGACTATCAGTCCACATAAGAATTCTCAAACCATCAACAGCATCGGAATCGATGTGCAAAAGATTTATACCACCCACTATCTTCCCAGCGATTTCAAGAAAAATCAAGGCTACAAACGTTCAGTGGAGATGTGTGAAGAGTATGATATCTATCGTCAATGTTATTGTGGATGCGTCTATGCAGCTCAGGCTCAGAATATTGATTTGGTTCAGGTCAAGAAGGATGCCACAGCTTTCTTGCTGGATAAGGATGTTGAAAAAGACTATTCCCACATCAAATTTACTGTTACAAAATTGGATATATAAGGATAAGCCCAGCTGCAAAGCTGGGTTTTTATACTCTTCGAAAATCAAATTGAAACCGCGTCAACGTCGCCTTGCCGTATATATATGTGACTGACTTCGTCAGTCTTATCTATAACCTCAAAACAGTGTTTTGAGCAACCTGCGGCTAGTTTCCTAGTTTGCTCTTTGATTTTCATTGAGTATTAAAATAAAAAACCAGGGATTTCACCCCAGTTTGACAACTTTACCGATTCTTTAGTTCTACATAGCGCTTGTACCAAATGTTTACATAGGCTTCTGAGAAAGGACCACGTCCATTGTTAATCCAATCAACAAGAATTTTGACATGTTCTTTTAAAATATAGTCCAAATCATCAGAATAATTCATTTTGCGTTTGTGGCGCTCATATTCCTCAACATCCAAGAGACGTTTTTCCCCATCTGTAAAAATTTTAACATCCAAATCATAATCAATATACTTCAGTGCTTCTTCATCCAGATAGTAGGGGCTAGCCATATTGCAATAGTAGGAAGTTCCATTATCACGAATCATGGCAATGATATTAAACCAATATTTCTTGTGAAAGTAAACAATAGCCGGTTCTCGAGTGACCCAACGACGACCATCACTTTCGGTAACAAGTGTATGATCGTTGACACCAATAATGGCGTTTTCTGTTGTTTTTAGTACCATGGTGTCCCGCCAAGTTCGGTGGAGACTCCCATCATGCTTATAACTTTGAATTGTAATAAAGTCGCCTTCTTTTGGAAGCTTCATAACTAACCAACTTTCTACAATTTATAAGTTTATCATTTACTATTGTACCATAAAATTATCTAAAATCTGTGAATTTCACTTGGAAATATTAAAGATATTCTCTAAGAGCGCTTGCTATATCCGAAAAATCGTAGCCCTTTCGTGCTAAAACTTGAGTTAAACGCTGCTTCAGTTCGTATCCTTCATACTTTCGAGCGTATTTTGCATATTGCTTATCAAGTTCCTTGAAGATGAGTTCCTGAGTCGTTTCTTGGTCAACTTGGCTATCCAACTGGTCAAAGGCACTTTTAGCATCAGGGTAAGAGAAGCCCTTGTTGGTCATATTCTGGATAATCTTATCTTGCAAGGCACGAGCTGGAAGTTTTCCCTCATATTTTTTCAATAGTTTATTGGCTACACGTTGAGCAACTTCAGAAAAATCAAATTCTTTCAAGTTCTCTTCTATAGTAGATTTTGAAATCCCCTTTTGTGCTAGTTTCTGAGTCAGTACATAAGGCCCCTTGTCTCCTGAAAGTTGATTGGCATTGATGCTAGCATAAGCGTATTGGCTATCATTGATCCACTTATCTTCTTGAAGATTAGCAATGACTTGAGAAACCATGTTTTCATCAATATCGTATTTTTTCAGATATTCTCTGACTTCTTTTTCAGTGCGTGCTTTAAAGGATAAATGGTAGAGGGCCAGATTCTTACCATAAGAAAATTGAGCAAAGTCCTGAATCTCTTTCAATTCTTCTTCACTTATCACCTTATCTCTTGATAACATAAAACGAACAATCGTATCTTCAGTAATGTAGCATTTGTCGCCATTATCAAGCTCCATCAGATAGAGTCTTTTTTTCTTTTCAAGTTTTGTGATTTTCATAATTTCCTTTCATCTAAATGCTTCGAAAGCTGCAACAAGTCGGAGTTTATCCATATCTACATATTCTCTACCGTAATAGTCGAGAAATAATTCAGCATACGTAGCATCTTGTAGGTTGTAATGAAGGGACCAAATTGTCCAAAAGAGGTCGATATGTCGGTCACTAAAACCAGCCAATCCCAAGTCAATAAAGCAAGAAAAATGCGAGGCATCCTTCAAGATGAAATTTGGCAGGCAGGCATCTCCATGAATAAAAGCATCAGCTTTGAGAATGTAACCTTTCTCTTGTATCAGTTGGTAAGCTTCTTCACGACTGTGAATATGAAATTGAGGCAGAAGAGTCTTGTTATAAAAAGCCCCCTTCTGATAGTTTTTTAAAGCTTTTTCTTTATAACGCTTCAGATGATTTTCCGACGGAAAAGATTGTGGTTTAAGACTGTGAAGTTTGTTTAATGCTTGAGCCAGGGTTTGACAGAGTTTTTCGGGTTGATTTGAAAAATCGAGAGCGTTTCTGCCAATGGCTTCTTTGGTCAGAAGGAAGTCCTTTTTTGCTGATAAATAGGTAATCACTGGAGTTCCCAATCCTTCAGTTTCGAACCAACTTGCAATCTTAGCTTCTTGAGCTAATCTGCCTTTTTGATCTATTTTTAAATAGTAACCGGAATCTATATATAAGACAGTTGCACTTGAATGAGAAGAACTATCAGAGAGATTAGCTCCCTTGATATAGCTTCTTAATTGTTCAGGGAAATCTAGTATACTAAAGCGAGGTGTTTTTGAATTCATGCTTTTATTGTAACATATTCTTAAATATCTTAGAAACTCCATGGTATAATAGACCTATGAATCTAAAAATAAAACAAAAAATACCATTAAAAATCAAGCGCATGGGAATTAATGGTGAGGGAATCGGCTTTTACCAAAAAACGTTAGTCTTTGTACCTGGAGCTCTCAAAGGTGAAGATATCTATTGTCAGATTACTTCTATTAAACGTAACTTTGTAGAGGCAAAATTACTGAAGGTTAACAAGAAGTCTAAATTTCGAGTTGTGCCAGCTTGTACTATTTATAATGAGTGCGGAGGCTGCCAAATCATGCACCTGCATTATGATAAGCAGCTAGAGTTCAAGACGGACTTACTTCATCAAGCGCTGAAAAAATTTGCTCCTGCAGGATATGAAAACTATGAAATCCGTCCAACTATTGGAATGCAGGAACCAAAGTACTACCGTGCTAAGTTACAATTTCAGACTCGAAAATTTAAGAATCAGGTCAAGGCGGGCTTATATGCACAAAACTCTCACTATTTAGTAGAGTTGAAAGACTGCCTAGTGCAAGACAAGGAAACCCAAGTGATTGCTAATCGTCTAGCAGAATTACTTACTTATCACCAGATTCCAATCACGGATGAGAGAAAAATTCTAGGTGTTAGGACTATTATGGTTCGACGAGCAAGAAAGACTGGGCAGGTTCAGATTATTATTGTTACAAACCGCCAGCTTAACTTAACCCAACTTGTAAAGGACTTAGTTAAAGATTTTCCAGAAGTTGTGACAGTAGCTGTGAATACAAATACAGCTAAAACAAGTGAGATATATGGTGAAAAGACAGAAATCATCTGGGGAAAAGAGAGTATTCAAGAAGGTGTACTCGACTATGAATTCTCACTATCCCCTCGAGCATTCTATCAACTAAATCCTGAACAAACAGAAGTACTTTATAACGAGGCAGTAAAAGCCTTGGATGTTACTAAAGAAGATCATTTAATTGATGCTTATTGTGGAGTTGGAACGATTGGATTTGCCTTCGCAAAGAAAGTAAAGACCCTCAGAGGTATGGATATTATTCCAGAAGCCATTGAAGATGCCAAGCGGAATGCTAAAAGAATGGGATTTGACAACACACATTACGAAGCAGGAACAGCGGAAGATATTATTCCTCGTTGGTACAAGGAAGGCTACCGAGCAGATGCTCTGATTGTGGATCCACCACGTACAGGTCTGGATGATAAGTTATTAGACACTATTCTTACTTATGTACCAGAAAAAATGGTTTATATTTCTTGTAATGTTTCGACCTTGGCTCGTGATTTGGTAAGGTTAGTAGAAGTCTACGATATCCATTATATTCAGTCGGTCGATATGTTCCCACACACCGCTCGAACTGAAGCAGTTGTAAAATTAATTAAAAAAGTTTAAAAAAGGTGTTGACAAAGTTAGAAAAGCCTGTATAATAGTAAGAGTTGAAAATAACTCT
>NZ_JBBJZY010000038.1:0-6286 GCF_038148955.1 Streptococcus pseudopneumoniae | reverse complement strand
GCATAACGACAATGAAAATCATCCGCTACAATCTCAATTGAAATCACATCAATATCTTCAGGGGACTGGGTATCCAAGGCAAAACGAAGTTTCTCCTCATCCATTTGATAGGGGAGGTCAAAATGAATCACCTGTCCCAAAGCATGAACCCCACTATCAGTCCTACCGGCACCATGAACGGTAATGGCTTGTCCCTTATTCAATCTAGTCAAGGTTTTTTCAATTTCTTCCTGAACGCTACGCGTATGAGACTGGCGCTGAAAGCCAGCAAAGGCGTAACCATCATAGGAAATAGTTGCTTTATATCTCGTCATAACTTCTATTTTATCAAGAAAATAATCTGTAAACAAGGGTCTAAAACAAATATTGTCTGGGTACAAAAATCTCATACTCTTCGAAAATCTCTTCAAACCACGTCAGCTTCCATCTGCAACCTAAAAAAACTGTTTTGAGCAGCTTGTGGCTAGCTTCCTAGTTTGCTCTTTGATTTTCATTGAGTATAAAAAGAAAAACTTAGGAAAACAATCCTAAGCTCTCTTTTGAAGTAGGTACATGACAAAGATAGAGGTTACAATCAACCAAGAGCCTAGGATGGTAAAGACCAACATCCCGTTGTGAGTTAGTAACCCTATTGCACCTAGAACAAATGGAGTCGTAAAGGCTCCAAAACTACAGCCTAAAACCGCAAATGAGGTTGCTTGATTGAGGAGTTTAGCTGGAATTCGTTCAGATACAAGTTGAAAGACCGTCGTCAAGGCTACACTGTAGGCAAAGCCAGCCAGAACGCTTCCTGCCACCACCACCCACAAGGACGGAGACAGGGCAATCACAATTTGACCTAAGCCAAAGGTAATGCCCGACCAGAGGAGCAATTTTTCCTTAAAGATAGAAATCAAGAAAGAAAAACTCACCCCAGCCACAATCCCAATCAGCTGCATGACACTAAGAACAAAACTAGATAACTGGGCATCCCCTAGTCCTCTTTCCACCATCAAACTTGGAATACGAATAGTAATAGCCGTATTGGTACAAACTACAACTGCTGCTTCAATAGCTAGGGTAAAAATCAAGCCTTTCATTTCACGAGTTAAACGACTTGCATCCTTCGCTTTTTTCTTGACTTCTTTCTTTGATTTTCCATAAGGGACAAAGAGTAGATAGAGAGTCAGCACCAAAAATCCAGCACTATAGGCTAAGAAGGTAGCTGTCCAACCAAAGGCTAACAACTGGCCGACGGCCAAGGTAATGAGGGATGCTCCAACGACCTCTGCAGAACCGCGTAGCCCCAGCATCTGAATTCGCGTTTTTCCTTGATAACGCTCACTGATGATAGAAATAGCCTTGGCATTGATCATCCCAAGACCCAAACCAAAGAGAATCCGTGTTCCAAAGACAAAAGGATAGGCTTGATACCAGAAGGGAGCCGTCCCGCTCAATGATAAAATCAGCAAGCCCAAACTAATCTGTAAGCGCTCAGGAAATATTTTTTCTAAGAAACCATTTAGTAGTAACATAATCATGATTCCAAAGGATGGCAAGCTCGCCAAAAGCTCAATTTGTTCCTTAGGATAACCTTGATAATAGTCAAACATGGCTGGTAGGGCACTTGAAATCGAAAAGGAGGTAATTAAAACGAGGGAGAGAGCCAAAATACTAGCCCGTTCTAAAAATTGTTTCATAAAATCTCTTTCTATATTTCTCTTAATCTTCTATTTTTTGATACTTATCAAAAAAGCAAGAAAAGAAGAAGTCTCATTGGTTTGTAGACTCCTTCTTAAACTCGAAAATGAATCCCTTGTGTCTTATACTCAATGAAAATCAAAGAGCAAACTAGGAAGCTAGCCGCAGGTTGCTCAAAGCACTGCTTTGAGGTTGTAGATGAAACTGACGAAGTCAGTCACATATATACCCTAAGGCGAAACTGACGTGGTTTGAAGAGATTTTCGAAGAGTATTAGGATGACTTTCTCTTGATTTTCTTAATAAAGTAGAAGATAAATCCTGCCACCATATAGGCAACAAAGATAATCAGACACCACTTGAATACGACATTCCAACCCTTGTTCACATTCAAAAAGAAGTAAGGGAAAGGATTATCCTTGGCATTTGGAATATTGAGTTTTAAAACCAAGCCATTAAAAAGAGCAAAAATCATATACAGCAAGGGTAAAATCGTCCATACAATTGGATCCCAAATCTTGTATTGACCCTGTTTGTCAAAAAAGAGGGTATCTGCGAAAAACCAAAGGGGAACGATATAGTGGCAAAGGAAATTTTCCAGAGTATAGAAATTAGTCGCAATAGGCGCCAAGAGGAAATGGTAAATCACACAGGTAATCATGATACTCATAGTGACCCCACCTTTTAAACGCAAGAGACTTGGTCTTTGCCAGTTTTCACCTACACGGCTCATCACCTTTAGGAGATAAAGGGTAAAAATAGTTACCAAGAGGTTGGACAGAACCGTGTAATAGAGAAGCATCCCAAAACCACCATGCTTAGTAATTTCAAGATAAACTCCCGTAAAAGCCGCTAGAAACAAGAAGATACGGCTATAAAATACAAGTTTATAGTGCTTTGACATACTTAAATCTTCTTCACAAACTCTGATTTGAGTTTCATGGCACCGAAGCCATCAATTTTACAGTCGATATTGTGGTCGCCTTCTACGATACGGATATTTTTCACGCGCGTCCCTTGTTTCAAATCTTTTGGCGCACCTTTTACTTTCAAATCCTTAATGAGGGTTACTGTATCACCGTCAGCCAATTTATTCCCGTTGGCATCAATAGCAACAAGGCCCTCTTCTACATCTGCAACTTCAGCAGGATTCCACTCATGAGCACACTCTGGGCAAACCAGTAGGGCACCGTCTTCGTAGACATACTCTGAGTTACATTTTGGACAATTTGGTAGGTTGTTCATGGTTTCTCCTTATCATCATTCACTATTCTTTGAAAATCAAAATTTCTCGAACAGCAACTATTATACCCTAAAATCAGCATTTTGACAAATTTAGAAAAAAACCGATATCCATCTATCGGCTTTTCTACATTTACATTCTTTTTTCAGCTTCTGCTTTGATTTTTTCAACTACTTCTTGAATGTTCAAGCCAGTTGTATCAAGGTAGACAGCATCCTCTGCTTGTTTGAGAGGCGAAGTCTCACGATGACTATCCTTGTAGTCACGCGCAGCAATTTCCTCTTTTAGAGTTTCAAGGTCTGTTTCAATTCCCTTGGCAATATTTTCCTTGTAACGACGCTCTGCTCTTTCATCTACCGAAGCTACTAGGAAAATTTTCAATTCTGCTTGTGGCAATACAACAGTCCCAATATCGCGACCGTCCATGACAATCCCGCCTTGCTGGGCAATTTCTTGTTGGAGAGAAACCAGTTTCTCACGCACTTGAGGAATTGCTGCAATAGCAGAAACATGATTGGTCACTTCATTTTCACGGATAGGATGGGTAATATCCACATCTCCTACAAAGACAAGCTGTTCCCCAGTTTCTGAACGCCCAAAACTAATTGGATGCTGGTCCAACAAGGCTAGAAGGGCTTCGACTTCTTCTACTCCTAACTGGTTTTGGAGAGCCATATAGGTTGCCGCACGATACATGGCACCTGTATCTAGGTAGGTGTATCCAAAATCCTTGGCAATAATCTTTGCGACTGTACTCTTACCACTGGAAGCAGGACCGTCAATAGCAATTTGAATTGTTTTCATATCGGCTCCTATTTTATTTTTATAACATCACCTGGATTAGCAAACCAAGACCCTGTAGCCATGTGCCCAGGATTTAAGGCTTCCAACTGAGCAATCGAAATCCCAGCACGAGCGGCAATGGCTGCTTCCCCTTCTCCTGCGAGAACTTTAATCGTTCCTTCAGGATTAGCAGCTTCTTCTGAACTACTAGAAGTAGATTCTGGCTCTGAACTCTGCTCAGGCTGGGAACTGCTTGAAGATGAGACTTGTACTACACTTGCATCAGAATCATGAAAGTCTTTTAAGGCTGCTGTGCGATTACTCCCCCCCGTTGATAGATAGATAAGAACAATAATCATCACGACTACAATCACGAAGAAAATACTAGCTAAAATCGTCAAGACACGATTGGCCACTACATCTCTGCCTTGAGTTCTCTTACGACGCTCTGCTCTTGATTCTTCTTGATCATAAATATCTTCTTGCCACGGTTCTTTTTCCATAACCTACTCCTTGTTTTTTTTTACTTTTCTTATTACAATATAAATATGAACATGAAAATCACACTTATACCTGAACGATGTATCGCCTGTGGACTTTGCCAAACTTATTCTGATTTATTTGATTACCACGATAATGGAATCGTGCGTTTTTACGATGATCCTGACCAGCTGGAAAAAGAAATTTCTCCTAGTCAGGATGTCTTAGAGGCTGTTAAAAATTGCCCAACTCGCGCCCTGATCAGAAACCAGAAAGCCTAAATCAATGGCGATAATCCACTCTCTCTAGTTTAGCACATTTCCATGTAAAATTATAGTCTTTTCTCTCTATTTTTTTCTGTAAAATCAGGAAGGTCACTTTTTTCTTTGATAAGATAAAGTGGTCTTTTTTTAGTCTCTACATAAATCTTACTGATGTACTTACCGAGAATCCCAATGGTCAAGAGTTGAATGCCTCCAAGAAAGAGAATGACAGCCATCAGAGAGGTCCAACCTGATGTCGGATTGCCCAAAATGAGAGTTCGAACCACAACAAAAAAGGTCATTAGCAGAGAAATGAAACAAGATAGGAGACCAGCCGCAAAGGCGATAATCAAGGGAAAATCTGAAAAATTAACAATCCCTTCAATGGAGTAGAAAAAGAGTTGCCTAAAACTCCAACTGGTCTTACCAGCCTGCCTTTCAACATTTGGATAGTCCAGATAGTGGGTTTTAAAGCCGACCCAAGCAAAGAGTCCCTTTGAAAAACGATTAGACTCGGTCAAGGATAAAATGGCATCGACCACAGACCGTCTCATCATGCGAAAATCACGGACACCTGACGGTAGGGCTACTGGGCTAATTTTTTGCATAAGGCGGTAAAAGAGATCAGCACAGAAACTGCGAAAGAAGGGTTCTCCCTCCCGACTAGTTCTCCGTGTTCCAACGCAGTCCAAGTCTTCATTCTGATCTAGTAAGTTTTTCATCTCAAGCAACATACTAGGAGGATCCTGGAGGTCTGCATCCATTACCACCACCAGATCTCCTGTCGCATATTGCAAGCCTGCATAGAGAGCTGCTTCTTTGCCAAAATTTCGAGAGAAAGAAATATAATGCACTGCCGGATTTTGCTCCCGATAGGCCTTTAAGAGTTCCAAGGTCCCATCACTTGATCCATCATCGACAAAGACATACTCAATTTCTGTTTCCAAATCTGGAAGTAAAGTTTCCAGAGCCTGATAAAAAAGAGGAAGTACTTCCTCTTCGTTTAAACAGGGGACAATGATTGATATCACCATCTTAGTCTTCGAATCCATTTGGATGCTTGCTTTGCCAACGCCATGCGTCTTCACACATTTGGGTGATGTCGAGTTCTGCTTCCCAGCCCAGTTCTGCTTTGGCTTTTGCAGGATCTGAATAGCAGGCTGCAATATCACCTGGACGACGTTCTACGATGCGATAAGGAATTGGGCGTCCCACTGCTTTTTCCATATTTTGGATAATTTCAAGAACAGAGTAACCTTTACCTGTTCCAAGGTTGTAAACGTTTAGACCTGAACCTTTTTGAATTTTTTTCAGAGCTGCAACGTGACCCTTAGCCAAATCGACAACGTGGATATAGTCACGAACACCAGTTCCGTCTTCCGTATCGTAATCGTCTCCAAATACTTGCACTTGCTCTAATTTCCCAACGGCTACTTGAGTCACATATGGCAAGAGGTTGTTTGGAATACCGTTTGGATTTTCTCCTAGGTCTCCACTTTCATGAGCTCCGATTGGGTTGAAATAACGAAGCAAGACCACATTCCATTCTGAGTCTGCCTTGTAGATATCGGTCAAAATTTCCTCTAGCATAAGTTTGGTACGACCGTATGGATTAGTCACTGAAAGTGGGAAATCTTCCAAGATTGGCACTGTATGAGGATCTCCGTAAACTGTCGCAGAAGAACTGAAAATGATATTTTTACAGTTGTTTTCCTCCATAGTTTTTAGAAGACTGACAGTTCCTGCGATATTGTTGTCATAATAAGCAAGTGGGATACGGGTAGATTCACCGACAGCCTTCAAGCCAGCAAAGTGAATGACCCCTGTTGGTTCTTCTT
>NZ_JBBJZY010000037.1:0-6409 GCF_038148955.1 Streptococcus pseudopneumoniae | reverse complement strand
CTCAAAACAGTGTTTTGAGCTGACTTCGTCAGTTTCATCTACAACCTCAAAGCAGTGCTTTGAGCAACCTACGGCTAGCTTCCTAGTTTGCTCTTTGATTTTCATTGAGTATAAGATGTCTACTATTATAACAGAAAGCAGGCAGAAAAGCAGATTCGAAACAAAAAAAGAAATTTCATCAAATTCTTAAATAAATCAAACAAAGATATTGAAAAAGTGAATGATAAATGATATAATTCTATTATTGTTCGTAAAAATTAAAAGGAGATTGATAATGGACAAATTATTTAAACTAAAAGAGAACGGTACAGACGTTCGTACAGAGGTTCTTGCTGGTTTAACAACTTTCTTTGCAATGAGCTATATTCTCTTTGTAAACCCACAAATTCTTTCGCAAACAGGAATGCCTGCTCAGGGTGTCTTCCTTGCAACGATTATCGGTGCAGTTGCTGGTACCCTGATGATGGCCTTCTACGCCAACTTGCCATATGCTCAAGCGCCAGGTATGGGACTCAATGCCTTCTTTACCTTTACAGTTGTATTCGGGCTTGGTTATTCATGGCAAGAAGCCCTAGCTATGGTCTTCATCTGTGGAATTATCTCATTGATTATCACCTTGACAAATGTTCGTAAAATGATCATTGAATCGATTCCAAATGCTCTTCGCTCAGCTATTTCAGCTGGTATCGGTGTCTTCCTTGCTTACGTGGGAATTAAGAATGCTGGACTTTTGAAATTCACGATTGATCCAGGCAACTATACTGTTGTAGGAGAAGGGGCTGACAAAGCGCAAGCAACCATTGCGGCAAATGCTTCAGCAGTTCCAGGCTTGGTCAGCTTTAATAATCCAGCTGTTTTGGTGGCTCTTGCAGGACTTGCTATCACAATCTTCTTTGTTATCAAAGGGATTAAAGGGGGAATTATCCTCTCTATCTTGACAACAACTGTTCTTGCTATTGCAGTTGGTTTGGTAGATTTGTCTAGTATTGATTTTGCTAATAACCATGTTGGTGCAGCTTTTGAAGATTTGAAGACAATCTTTGGTGCAGCTCTTGGTTCAGAAGGTTTGGGAGCTTTGGTTTCAGATACAGCTCGCTTGCCTGAAACTCTGATGGCCATTCTTGCCTTCTCATTGACAGATATTTTTGATACAATTGGTACCTTGATCGGTACAGGTGAAAAAGTTGGTATCGTAGCGACAAATGGTGAAAATCATCAATCAGCTAAGTTAGACAAGGCTCTTTACTCTGACTTGATTGGTACTTCAATTGGTGCCATCGCAGGTACTTCGAACGTAACGACTTATGTTGAGTCTGCTGCTGGTATTGGTGCAGGTGGACGTACTGGTTTGACAGCCTTGGTCGTGGCAATCTGTTTTGTGATCTCAAGCTTCTTTAGCCCACTTCTAGCGATTGTACCAACAGCCGCTACAGCTCCAATCTTGATTATCGTTGGGATTATGATGTTGGCTAGCTTGAAAAATATCCATTGGGACGACATGGCTGAAGCAGTTCCTGCTTTCTTCACATCTATTTTTATGGGATTCAGCTACTCTATCACTCAAGGGATTGCAGTTGGTTTCTTGACTTACACTTTGACTAAGATTGTCAAAGGCCAAGCTAAAGATGTTCATGTCATGATTTGGATTTTGGATGCCTTGTTTATCCTTAACTATATCAGCATGGCCTTATAATAGAATGACCCAGGGGGGATTTCCCCCTTTTTTTAATACAAAGTCTAGGAGATGAATGATGGAAGAGAAAAGTATGTGGAAAGAATTGTTGAATCGTGCAGGCTGGATTTTAGTCTTTTTGCTAGCGACAATTCTATATCAGATTCCTTTAGCAGTTACTGCTATTTTAACTTTAAATGCAGTACCACTGTTACAGTCAGGACTGATAGTTGCTGGTCTTTCGATTGTAGTGTTGGCACTATTTATTTTTGGAGCTCGTAAAACGCAGTTAGCAAGTTTTAATTTTTCTTTTTTTAGAGCTAAGGATTTGGCACGTTTGGGCTTGAGTTATTTAGTCATTATCTGTTCAAATATACTTGGTTCTATCTTGTTACAACTGTCAAATGAGACGACAACAGCTAACCAGTCTCAGATTAACGATATGGTTCAGAATAGTTCTCTGATTTCTAGCTTCTTCTTGCTAGCCTTGCTTGCTCCGATTTGTGAGGAAATCTTGTGTCGTGGGATTGTTCCTAAAAAGATTTTCCGAGGCAAGGAGAACTTGGGATTTGTAGTCGGTACGATTGTGTTTGCTTTATTGCATCAACCAAGTAATTTACCTTCTTTATTGATTTATGGAGTTATGTCGATCGTTCTGTCTTGGACGGCTTACAAGACCCAACGTTTGGAAATGTCTATCTTACTTCACATGATTGTGAATGGGGTTGTTTTCTGTTTGCTAGCTCTTGTGGTGATCATGAGTCGGACATTAGGGATTTCTGTTTAAGATTTTTGACAATTGCTTACTTGTTTCTAATGGGAAAAAGATGAATGCAATCGTGTCCATCTTTTTCTTTTTATGGTAAAATAGAGAAATAATATGGTGAAAAGCCTTGAGGGAGTGACCGATATGTCAAGTAAAGCCAATCATGCAAAGACAGCTATTTGCGGAATTATCAATGTAACCCCAGACTCCTTTTCGGATGGTGGTCAATTTTTTGCGCTTGAGCAGGCGCTCCAGCAGGCTCGTAAATTGATAGCAGAAGGAGCCAGCATGCTAGATATCGGTGGAGAATCGACTCGGCCGGGCAGTAGCTGTAGCTATGTTGAGATAGAAGAGGAAATCCGGCGTGTTGTTCCAGTAATAAAAGCTATTCGCAAGGAAAGTGATGTCCTCATCTCTATTGATACTTGGAAAAGTCAGGTGGCAGAGGCTGCTTTGGCTGCTGGTGCCAATCTAGTCAATGATATCACTGGTCTTATGGGTGATGAGAAAATGGCCCATGTGGTTGCTAAGGCTGGTGCGAAAGTAGTCATTATGTTTAATCCAGTCATGGCGCGACCTCAGCATCCTAGCTCGCTCATATTTCCTCATTTTGGTTTTGGACAAGCTTTTACAGTGGAAGAGTTAGCTGACTTTGAAACATTGCCAATCGAAGAGTTAATGGAGGCTTTCTTTGACAGAGCCTTAGCGAGAGCGGACGAAGCGGGTATTGCACCAGAAAATATCCTGCTGGATCTAGGAATTGGCTTTGGTCTGACCAAGAAAGAAAATTTGCTTCTTTTACGGGATCTGGATAAACTACATCAGAAGGGGTATCAAATCTTTCTTGGAGTTTCGCGTAAGCGATTTGTCATCAATATCCTTGAAGAAAGTGGTTTTGAAGTCAATCCTGAGACAGAACTTGGTTTTCGCAATCGGGACACGGCTTCTGCTCATGTAACTAGTATCGCTGCTAGACAGGGTGTGGAAGTGGTGCGCGTACATGACGTAGCCAGTCACAAGATGGCAGTTGAAATTGCCTCCGCTATTCGTCTAGCTGATGATGCGGAAAATTTAGATTTAAAACAATATAAATAAGATGAAAGAAATTGAAAACAATCAGTGGATTGCCAACTACCGGACGGACCAACCGCATTTTGGCTTGGAACGCATGGTTGAACTATTAGCTCTGCGTGGTAATCCCCATCTCAAGCTCAAGGTCATCCATATCGGAGGGACCAATGGCAAGGGCTCGACCATTGCTTTTTTGAAAAATATGTTGGAAAAGCTAGGGCTGAGAGTTGGCGTGTTTAGCTCGCCCTATCTCATTCATTATACAGATCAGATGAGCATCAATGGGGCATCCATTCCAGAAGCGAGACTAGAAGCCCTCATGGCAGATTATCAGTCTTTGCTGGAGGGAGAAGCGATCGCCAATTTGCAGGGGACAACTGAGTTTGAGATAATCACAGCCATAGCCTATGATTACTTTGCCTCAGAGCAAGTAGATGTGGCCATCATGGAAGTGGGCATGGGCGGACTCTTGGATAGTACCAATGTCTGCCAGCCCATTTTGACAGGAATTACGACTATAGGATTGGACCATGTAGCCCTACTTGGCGACACCTTGGAAGCCATAGCAGAGCAGAAGGCTGGTATTATCAAACAAGGAATTCCCTTGGTAACAGGTCACATTGCTCCAGAAGCTTTGGGTGTGATTGACAGTATTGCGGAAGGGAAAGATGCGCCGAGATTCAGATATGAGCTAGATTACCAAGTTAATCACCAAGAGAGTGTGGTAACGGGTGAAACCTTTGATTATACCAGTTTTGCCAGACGAGGTCGTTTTCAGACTGGTTTGCTTGGTTTGCACCAGATAGAGAATGCTGGGATGGCCCTAGCTTTACTTGATGCTTTTTGTCAAGAAGTTGGTCGAGAGCTAGCAAGCAATGACTTGCTTGCTCAAGCCCTGGAAGAAACAAGTTGGCCGGGGCGTTTGGAGGTTGTGTCTCGAGACCCCTTGATGATTTTGGATGGAGCCCACAATCCTCACGCTATCAAGGCTTTATTAGCCACCTTGCAAGAACGCTTTGCGGATTATCATAAGGAAATCCTCTTTACTTGCATCAAAACCAAGGCCTTGGAGGATATGTTGGACTTGCTGGGGGGCATACCAGATACCGAGCTTACCCTGACACATTTTGACGATAGTCGGGCAACTGATGAAAGAGTGCTGAAAGAGGCAGCTAAGTCTAGAAATCTCAGCTACCAAGGTTGGCAGGGTTTTTTAGAGCAGAAATTGACAGATAAAAAAGAAGAGAAACAAACAGTTAGGATTGTCACGGGTTCCTTGTATTTCTTGAGCCAAGTGAGAGCCTATCTGATGGAGAGGAAGAACGAGAATGGATACACAAAAGATTGAAGCAGCTGTAAAAATGATTATCGAGGCTGTAGGAGAGGACGCTAACCGCGAGGGCTTGCAGGAAACACCTGCTCGTGTAGCCCGTATGTACCAAGAGATTTTTTCAGGTCTTGGTCAAACAGCGGAGGAGCATTTATCAAAATCCTTTGAGATTATTGATGACAACATGGTAGTAGAAAAGGATATCTTTTTCCACACCATGTGTGAGCACCACTTCTTGCCCTTTTATGGTAGAGCGCACATTGCCTACATTCCAGATGGTCGTGTGGCAGGTTTGTCTAAGCTAGCCCGAACGGTTGAAGTTTATTCTAAAAAACCACAAATTCAAGAACGTTTGAATATCGAAGTGGCTGATGCCTTAATGGAGTATTTGGGTGCTAAAGGAGCCTTTGTTGTCATTGAGGCAGAACATATGTGTATGAGCATGCGTGGTGTCAGAAAACCAGGCACTGCAACCTTGACGACAGTAGCTCGTGGTCTATTTGAAACAGATAAGGACCTCCGAGATCAGGCTTATCGTTTAATGGGACTATAATACTCTTCGAAAATCAAATTCAAACCACGTCAGCTTCCATCTGCAACCTCAAAACAGTGTTTTGAGCAGCCTGCGGCTAGCTTCCTAGTTTGCACTTTGATTTTCATTGAGTATAAAAAGAATCCGCTTTGGGCGGATTTTTCTAGAAAGGAATCATTATGGATCAACTGCAGATTAAAGATTTGGAAATTTTTGCCTATCATGGTCTGTTTCCTAGTGAGAAGGAATTGGGGCAGAAGTTTGTCGTATCAGCCATCCTATCCTATGATATGACCAAGGCGGCGACAGATTTGGATTTAACAGCCTCTGTCCATTACGGAGAACTGTGTCAGCAGTGGACGACATGGTTTCAGGAAACCACTGAGGATTTGATTGAAACGGTAGCTTACAAATTGGTAGAACGTACTTTTGAGACCTATCCTCTTGTCCAAGAAATCAAGCTGGAACTGAAAAAACCTTGGGCGCCAGTGCATTTGCCGTTGGATACTTGCTCTGTAACCATCCATCGTCGCAAGCAACGGGCCTTTATCGCTCTAGGTAGCAATATGGGGGACAAGCAAGCAAACTTGGAGCAAGCCATTGACAAACTGCGAGCTCGTGGCATCCATATTCTCAAAGAATCCAGTGTCTTAGCGACGGAGCCTTGGGGTGGAGTGGAGCAGGATAGCTTTGCTAATCAAGTGGTTGAGGTGGAAACCTGGCTACCAGCACCAGTCTTGTTAGAAACCTTGTTAGCCATTGAGTCAGAGATGGGACGGGTGAGAGAAGTACATTGGGGGCCTCGTTTGATTGATTTGGACTTGCTCTTTGTGGAGGATCAGATTCTTTATACAGACGACCTCATCTTGCCTCATCCTTACATAGCGGAACGTCTTTTTGTCCTTGAGCCCTTACAGGAAATTGCGCCTCATTTTATTCATCCGACATTAAAGCAACCGATCCGCAACTTGTATGATGCTTTGAAAAAATAGAAAGAACTCTAGTTTTCAGTCGCTTGTGACTGAAAACTAGAGTTTT
>NZ_JBBJZY010000036.1:0-7519 GCF_038148955.1 Streptococcus pseudopneumoniae | reverse complement strand
AGTATGAAACGAAAAGGAGGTTGGTCATTGTACCAGCCTCCTTTTGAGTATGATATAATAGTTCTATGAGATTAGATAAATTTTTAGTTGCCTGCGCTGTGGGGAGTCGGAGTGAGGTCAAAAACTTGCTCAAGGCTGGGCGCGTGATGGTAAATGGTAAAAAAGAAAAATCAGCTAAATTGCAGATTGATGAAGAAAGAGATGAGATTCGCTTTGATGGGCAAGTGATGGAGTACGAGGAGTTTGTTTACTATATGATGAACAAGCCCCAAGGAGTTATTTCAGCGACTGAGGATCCCAAGCACAGAACCGTGTTGGACTTGCTGGATGATATTGCTCGGACCAAGGAGGTTTTTCCAGTAGGACGTTTGGATATCGATACGCATGGTCTTCTGCTCTTGACCAATGATGGTCAGCTGGCCCATGCTTTACTTTCACCCAAGCGTCATGTGGACAAGACTTATCAGGCACAAGTCAAGGGAATCATGACCCAAGAAGATATGGAGATATTTGCCAAGGGAATTCCTCTCAAGGATTTTACCTGTCAGCCTGCTAAACTGGAGCTTGTTTCCATAGATACAGAAAAGAATCAAAGCCAAATCCGTGTGACCATTGCAGAAGGGAAGTTCCATCAGGTCAAGCGTATGGTGGCTTACTGTGGCAAGGAAGTAGTGGACCTACAGCGTTTGACTATGGGAACTTTAGTTTTGGATGAGAATTTACAAAGAGGAGAATGGCGTCGCTTGACCAAGGAAGAATTAGAAATTCTCCGCGCTAATATTATTTAATTTAGTTTAATACTCAATGAAAATCAAAGAGCAAACTAGGAAACTAGCCGCAGGCTGTACTTGAGTACGGCAAGGCGACGTTGACGTGGTTTGAATTTGATTTTCGAAGAGTATAAATTCGAAAAAGGTGAGGGACAATGTCCTTGCCTTTTATGTTTTTCAGTTGCTTACTTTGTGAAAAGCGTTATAATAGACTGTAGAATAAAAGGAGGAATCTATGAACGCGATTCAAGAATCATTTACTGATAAATTATTTGCTAATTATGAAGCAAATGTAAAATACCAAGCGATTGAAAATGCTGCTAGCCATAATGGAATTTTTGCAGCCCTAGAACGTCGCCAAAGCCATGTAGATAACACACCTGTTTTCTCATTGGATTTGACCAAGGACAAGGTCACCAACCAGAAAGCGTCTGGTCGTTGCTGGATGTTTGCGGCTCTCAACACCTTCCGCCACAAACTCATCTCTCAATACAAACTGGAGAATTTTGAGTTGTCACAGGCCCATACTTTCTTCTGGGACAAGTATGAGAAATCAAACTGGTTCTTGGAGCAAGTCATTGCGACTGCAGACCAAGACTTGACGAGCCGTAAGGTTAAATTCCTACTTCAAACACCTCAACAAGATGGTGGTCAATGGGATATGGTCGTTTCTCTCTTTGAGAAATACGGTGTCGTGCCTAAGTCAGTTTACCCTGAGTCCGTTTCATCTAGCAGCAGCCGTGAGCTCAATGCCATCCTCAACAAATTGCTTCGCCAAGATGCTCAAATCTTGCGTGACTTGCTTGCTTCTGGTGCAGACCAAGCGACTGTTCAAGCTAAGAAAGAAGACCTCTTGCAAGAAATCTTTAATTTCCTTGCTATGTCTTTAGGACTTCCACCACGTAAATTTGACTTTTCTTATCGTGATAAGGATAACAACTACAAAAGTGAAAAAGGAATCACACCACAAGAATTTTACAAGAAATATGTCAATCTTCCTCTAGAAGATTACGTTTCTGTTATCAATGCTCCAACTGCTGATAAACCATACGGTAAATCTTACACAGTTGAGATGTTAGGAAATGTCGTTGGTAGCCGTGCGGTTCGTTACATCAACGTTCCAATGGAGCGCTTGAAAGAATTGGCGATTGCCCAAATGCAAGCAGGTGAGACTGTTTGGTTTGGTTCTGATGTCGGCCAGCTCAGCAACCGTAAGGCTGGAATCCTTGCGACAGATGTTTATGACTTTGAATCAAGCATGGACATTAAACTCACTCAAGACAAGGCTGGACGTTTGGACTATAGCGAAAGCTTGATGACCCACGCCATGGTCTTGACAGGTGTGGACTTGGATGAAAATGGTAAATCAACCAAGTGGAAGGTTGAAAACTCTTGGGGAGATAAGGTAGGTACAGATGGTTACTTCGTTGCCTCAGACGCTTGGATGGACGAATACACATACCAAATCGTTGTCCGTAAGGAATTGTTGACAGCAGAAGAACAAGCTGCCTATGAAGCAGAACCAATTGTACTCGCACCATGGGATCCAATGGGAGCCTTGGCTGAATAAAAGTATAGAAAAAAGGAATCAGATTTTAGAACCTGATTCCTTTTAAGTTGCTTGATTACATGATGTGAAGAACATGTGCCACAATACCCACTGCGAAGAGTGCAAGGATAATAGTGATTGGAGATACTTTTTTCTTAAGCAAGTACATGCAAAGTAAAGTAAGGAGTAGTCCTGATAGTCCAGGAATCAACATATCCAAGTTTTGTTGGAAAGTAGTAACTTTTTCAGGTGTTTGAGACAATCCTTGTCCTACTTGTGCGAATGCTTCTTGGATACCTTTAGACCCTTCTGGCAATTTATCCCAATGGATATAAGCTTTTTCATCTAGTTGAACTTTAGAAACATCGAAAGCAAATTTAATATTTACCCAACGTTGAACAAGGACAGCAAGAATGAACATCCCAAGGATAGAAGCACCTTTAGTGATGTCTTGAAGGATACCGCCAGACATATCTTTAGTGATTTCTGATCCAGCCTTGTATCCAACCTCTTGAACATACCACAAGAATGACATACGAATCAAGTTCCATGCAACAAAGAAGAGGAGTGGGCCCAAGATATTGCCAGTAAGGGCAAGTGAAGCACCGAGAGATCCAAGGATTGGACGTACTGTAAACCAGAATACTGGGTCACCGATACCAGCAAGAGGTCCCATCATACCGATTTTAACCCCTTGGATAGCAGCGTCATCGATTTCCACACCATTAGCACGTTCTTCTTCAAGCGCAAGAGTAACCCCCATGATTGGAGCAGCTACGTATGGATGAGTGTTGAAGAACTCAAGGTGACGCTCAAGAGCAGCGATTTGATCTTCTTTTTTAGTATAAAGTTTTTTGATAGCTGGAATGAGTGTATAAGCCCAGCCCAAGTTTTGCATCCGTTCAAAGTTCCAAGACCCTTGTAAGAAGGTTGAACGCCACCAAACTTTTTTACGATCTGATTTAGTTAATTGAAGTTTTTCAGTCATGATGTTTTCAGTCCTTTCTTATCTTAGTAGTCTTCTAGGATATCGCCGATTGGGTCGTTAGAAGTTGCGGCTCCTCCACCACCATTTCCACCAGTTTTAGAAAGGTGAAGGTAGATAAGAGCGATAGCAACACCGATAGCACCGAATCCGATTAGAGTAATGTCTGATACGGCAGCAAGAACGAAACCAAGAGCGAAGAATGGCCATACTTCACGAGTTGCCATCATGTTGATAACCATGGCGTAACCAACGGCAACGACCATACCACCACCAATAGCCATACCATCTTTGAGCCAGTCTGGCATGGCACTAAGGATACTTTGTACAGTTTCAGTTGGTACCATAAGGAGAAGAGCTGCAGGAAGCGCGATACGAAGTCCTTGGAAAAGTAGCGCAATGAAATGAGCGCGCTCCACAGCGCCGAAGTCACCTTTTTTAGCGGCAGCATCTGCAGTATGAACCAAACCAACTGAAATTGTACGAACAATCATTGTCAAGAAAAGTCCAGCTACGGCAAGAGGGATAGCAACCGCTTGGGCAACACCGATACCAGTCTTGGTAAAGTCACCACCAAGAACCATGATAATGGCAGCAGCGACAGAAGCAAGTGCAGCATCAGGAGCGATAGCAGCACCGATATTTGACCAACCAAGGGCAATCATTTGAAGCGATCCACCGAGGATAATCCCTGCTTCCAAGTGACCTGTTACAAGCCCAATAAGGGTACAGGCTACAAGTGGTTGGTGAAATTGGAATTGGTCGAGGACGCCTTCAAGACCTGCAAGGAAGGCTACAACGACTACTAAAACCATAGAAATAATAGACATCTTTAAAATCCTTTCATAAATAATGGCTTATTTGACATTGGCTTTGTTAATCAAGTCAAACAAATCTTTTTTAGAATCATTTGGTACTTTACGGACATCGAATTCAACACCGAGGTCACGCATTTTTTCAAATGTAGCAACGTCTTCTTTGTCCATAGACAAAACAGTATTGACCAATGTTTTACCTGTTGAGTGAGCCATAGAACCAACGTTAAGAGTTTTGATTGGCACGCCACCTTCGATGGCACGAAGGGCATCTTGAGGTGTTTCAAACAAGATAAGGGCATGTGTTTCTCCAAAACGTGGGTCTTTTGAAACCTCAATCAGTTTTTGAATTGGAACCACGTTAGCCTTGACATTACCTGGAGCTGCTTGTTTAATCAATTCTTTACGAAGGTCGTCTTTAGCTACGTTATCTGAAGCAACGATGATACGATTTGCTTTTGAATCTGGAGTCCAAGCAGTTGCAACCTGACCGTGAAGTAGACGTGTGTCAAGACGGGCAAGGTTGATTTTGAGTTTACCGTCTCCGATGACAGTTCCTTCTGGAATAGCAGCTTGGGCAACTGGAGCAGCTGCAGCGCTTGCTACTTCCTCAACTGGGTTGAGCTCTTCTGGAAGAGCTTTGATGCCATCTTTGGCTTCTTTGATGATATTCGCAGCGACTTTTTCTACACCTGCAGCAGCGTCCATGAGGCGCTCTGTATAGGCTTGAATCAACATCGGTAAATTAAGTCCTGTGATGATGGCAAACTTACGCTCAGGATTTTCTCCCATCACGCGACTAGCTTGGTTAAATGGAGATCCACTCCAAAGGTCAGCCAAAACTAGAACCTCATCTTCTGCGTCAAATGCAGCAACAGCGTTATTAAACTTAGCGTATAGATCATCAGGGCCTTCATTTGGCATAAAGGTTACAACTTGAACCTTTTCTTGTTCACCAAAGATCATAGATCCTGACTGATGAATACCCGCAGCAAATTCGCCGTGGCTCGCAATAATGATTCCGATACTCATTATTGTCATTCCTCCTTTTTTGTTTTAGTTTTCGTTTAAGAAAACTTTAAGACTGTTTAAGTATAAACCGTTTTCATCTAAAAATCAACTATTTATCATAAAATAATTAAAAAGATTACATCTGAAAATGTTGATATATTGAGTTTTAGAGAAGTTTTTTTGAATCCATATTTAAAAATTTAATATAAAAAAGTTGGAAGAGCATTCCAACTTTTAAAATAGGTTTCTATGAAATTAGTGGGTGAAGTCGAGTACCATACGTCCTTGGATTTGACCTTTTTCCATTTCGTCGAAAATGGCTACGGCATCTTCTATTGGACGTTTTTGAACAACTGGAACTACTAAACCTTCTGCACCGAATTGGAAGGCTTCTTCCAAGTCTTTACGAGTTCCTACAAGAGAACCGATGACTTGGATTCCATCGAGGACTGTTTTAACGATGCTGAGTTCCATCATTTCAGAAGGAAGACCGACAGCGACGACGCGACCACCGGCACGAACGGAGTCAACAGCCTGATTGAAGGCAACTTTAGATACAGCAGTTACGACAGCTGAATGAGCTCCTCCATCAGTTTTTTCTCTGATGAGTCCTGGTACATCATCAACTTCTAGGCCGTTAATAACGACATCAGCACCGACTTCCTTTGCAAGGGCAAGTTTGTCGTTGTTGATATCAACTGCGATGACATGAGCATTGAATACTTTTTTAGCGTATTGAACAGCTAGGTTACCAAGTCCACCAGCACCGTAAAGAACAACCCATTGACCTGGTTCAACTTTTGCTTCTTTTATAGCTTTATAGGTTGTTACACCAGCACATGTGATAGAAGAGGCTTGGGCTGGATCAAGTCCGTCAGGAACTTTAACAGCATAGTCTGCTGTTACGATACATTGTTCAGCCATACCACCGTCTACTGAGTAGCCGGCATTTTTTACTGTACGGCAAAGAGTTTCACGGCCAGTTGTACAGTATTCGCAAGTGCCACATCCTTCAAAGAACCAAGCAACGCTGACACGGTCACCGACTTTAAGGCTTTTAACATCTGGGGCAATTTCTTTAACGATACCAACACCTTCGTGTCCTAGGACACGTCCTGGTACTTGACCGAAGTCACCGTGGGCAACGTGGAGGTCAGTGTGGCAAACACCACAGTATTCAATTTCTACAAGTGCTTCTCCAGTTTCAAGTGGACGGAGTACTTTTTCTTCAACAGCAACACCAGTGCTTTCTGGATTTACAACAACAGCTTTCATAGCTATCCTCCTTGATATTGGCCGAGAACAGGGACAACAGGACTGGATTGATTTTGTGTCAACAGAGTCGAGTGTGACGAGCTCTCTTGTATTTATATGTGAAGTATATCACAAAAGAAAGCCTTTTCCAAGGTTTTGGAAGCAAAAAGTAGAACAATCGATTAACTGGTTGATGAGACTGTGAAAATAGCACAAAGACCAGCTCGCAAGCTGGTCAGAATGGACTATAAGAATAAGTCTTGCAGGGTTTTGGCAACTCCATCTTGGTCATTGGTCAGGGCAATTTGCTCATCTGCATAAGGGAGTAGCTCTGGATTGGCATTTTTCATGGCATAGCCCTTCCCAGCAAAAGCTAGCATTTCGGTATCATTGTGTTCATCTCCAAAGGCAATCAAATCTTTTTTGTCACGGTTCATTACCTTGAGTAAGTAGTCCAAAGCAAAGGCTTTGTTGACACCTTTTGGGGTACACTCAAGGATATTGAGCGGCCCTCCCCAGGTATTGATAGACAGTTGATGCTGGTAGAAGGCGTTCATTTCTTTTGCCAAGGCATATTTGTCACTGGCTCTGGTCTGTAACAGAATACAGTTAGGATCCTTGGTCACCAATTCAGGCTGGAATTGATTTTCAGGCTGGAAAGCTTCTACACCAAATAGTTTGGGATTGGCAATTTCTTCATTAGGATTTGTAATGTAGAATTTTTTACGATATTCACCAGCGATAAAATCGGCTTGAATGTCCTCAGAACGTCGAACCATGTCTAAAAGATATTTTTTGTCTACAGTTAAACACTTTTCAAAATCCCAAACTTGGTCTGGTAAATGAGTAAGGGAGCCGTTGAAATTAATCATAGGAGTGTTTAAGCCTAGTTCACGGTAAAAATCTTTTGACATGCGGTAAGGGCGCCCTGTCGTAATAATAACTTGATGGCCTTTTTCAGTAACTTTTTTGATGGTTTTTTTGGTAAAGTCAGAAATTTGACTGTCTGAGTTGAGCAGGGTTCCATCCAGGTCAACTGCAATAATTTTCTTCGTCATAGGGACCTTTCTAGTGTCTTTTCAGATAATACTCTTCGAAAATCAAATTCAAACCACGTCAGCTTCACCTTGCCGTA
>NZ_JBBJZY010000035.1:0-8493 GCF_038148955.1 Streptococcus pseudopneumoniae | reverse complement strand
AGTACGGCAAGGCGACGTTGACGTGGTTTGAAGAGATTTTCGAAGAGTATTACTTGATATACATCCAGAAGCAAACTAGGCAATAGAGAGAAAATTCTAAGTAGTAGGCCCATAGGGGCAATCAACTTGAAGGATTTTCTATCAGTACGATGTATGACGATAACAGTTTTAAACAAGGGGGAAAGAATGTCCATTTTATCCATTAAAAATATTTCAAAGTTTTATACTTTGGACGGTAAACATCAAGAGCAGGCTCTAAGAAATGTTAACCTGCAGATTGCAAAAGGTAAAATTACAGCGATTTACGGTCCATCAGGCTGTGGCAAAACCAGTCTACTCAATATCATCAGCGGTTTAGATAGACAATATGAAGGAGATTTAGAGTTTAAAGGGGAATCCCTCCGTGACTTATCAGAGATTGAACTAACTCAATTTCGTAAAGATAAGATTGGATTTGTGTTTCAAAACTTTAACCTCATTCCTCATCAATCTGTCTTGGACAATGTCAAGCTACCTCTCTATGTCAAAGATTTATCTGACAGGGAGATGACAATGATTGCAAAGGAGCAATTAAGTAACTTGGGCATGGAGCCTTTTATGGCTAAAAATGTTAAACAGCTTTCTGGCGGGCAAAAGCAACGCGTAGCAATCGCGCGTGCACTGGTAAATCAGCCTGATATGATTGTAGCAGATGAGCCAACGGGTTCGCTGGATTCTCAATCCCAAGAAATGGTATTGGAAGAGTTTAAAAAATTAGCCCAAACAGGGAAAACAGTATTGATTGTAACCCATAATCCAGAGGTTGCTGAATATGCAGATGTGATTATCAAAATGAAGGATGGTGAAGTCGTTGAAGAAGTCAAAAAATAAAGGATTATCATTGAAAAATAAATTCAAACTTTCTTTAAATAACTTTCTGGAAAGAAAATGGCGTAACCTATTGATTGCACTAGCAACCTCAATCGGTTTTGTAGGAGTCTTAATTTCTTTCGGCTTGGGAAATGCTTTGATTTCGATGATTGATGAAAATACGAATGGAGGTCAAATTCCTTCTCAAGTTCAGATTGCTTTAAACACAAAAAATGTTGGACGAGGCTTTTTGAACCAAGACGATAAGAACTATATCACGGATACAGTTGGGAAAGAAGCTATTAAATATTTGGAGAGTCCTTTTGGGATGATCATGTCAAATATTACTATAGATGGTCAAGAAATGGATCTGAGTCAAACGATGCCTTCTTATGCTCAAGTAGTGAGTCTCTATGAGGATACAAGTATCTCTGTTAGTAGTAATGAGACGGACAAAGTGTTGGCTGGCTCCCTCTATACGGATGCAAATGAACAGGGCTTGACGATTCCAAGCAGTTTACTAAAAAATTGGAATGAACAGACAGGAAACAATCTGACAGCTAGTGATGTTATTGGCAAATCAGTCTCAGCCAGCATTGTAGAAAATGATGCTGAAGCTAGCAAGACTGCTCAATTTCAAACAAAGATTGTACGTGTAATCAATGATGAAGATGACTTGGAGGACAGCAACAGTTTCATGCCGTCTCATCAAATGGAAACGATTTTGAAAGAGGCTGGATTTACAAAAGCTGTATCTTATTTTATCTTGGAACTCAAAGATCCGTCACAGACGAAAACGGTAACAGAAGAATTGCAGAAAAATAAGAAGTATACTGTTCTTTCTCAACAGAAGGTTCTTGATATTGTGATTACCTTTATTCGTGTCATTCAGGGATTGTTGATTGTACTTTCCTCACAAGCTATTGTGGTAGCAGCGGTCATGATTGGTATCATCATTTACATCAATATTATGCAACGTTCTAAGGAAATAGGTGTCATGAAGGCAGTTGGTTATCAAAATCGTGATGTCAAAGGAATTTTTATTTACGAGGCTATCTGGATTGTAGGAATCGCCTTGCTACTGGCCTTTTTGGTAGCCCAAGGGGTGGGAAGTTTGGCGAATGCGATTGTAAGTCATTTTTACCCATCCATCACTAAGGTTTTTGAACTAAATTTGTTATCTGTTTTAGGAACTCTAGCTTTCGCTCTCTTGCTTGGTTATGTCTCAGCCTACTTCCCAGCACGTAAAATTAGTAAAATGGATCCTGTAGAATCGCTACGATATGAATAGTAAGGGATTCCTTGATTTACAGTTTAAAAAAGAAACTAACATAGAAAAACAATGCCCGTACTTGCAATTCAACTCAAATAGTTATATAATAGGTTTGTTGAAAGGTGATTTGTAGTGATTCAAGTTACTCTTTTCACAATAAAAATTTCATGATTTTCATAAGGAGGAAATCACTAATGGTAGTTAAAGTTGGTATTAACGGTTTCGGACGTATCGGTCGTCTTGCTTTCCGTCGTATCCAAAACGTAGAAGGTGTTGAAGTTACTCGTATCAACGACCTTACAGATCCAGTTATGCTTGCACACTTGTTGAAATACGACACAACTCAAGGTCGTTTCGACGGTACTGTTGAAGTTAAAGAAGGCGGATTTGAAGTTAACGGTAAATTCATCAAAGTTTCTGCTGAACGTGATCCAGAACAAATCGACTGGGCTAACGACGGTGTAGAAATCGTTCTTGAAGCTACTGGTTTCTTTGCTAAGAAAGCAGCTGCTGAAAAACACTTGCACGCTGGTGGAGCTAAAAAAGTTGTTATCACTGCTCCTGGTGGAAACGACGTTAAAACAGTTGTATTCAACACTAACCACGACGTTCTTGACGGTACTGAAACAGTTATCTCAGGTGCTTCATGTACTACAAACTGCTTGGCTCCAATGGCTAAAGCTCTTCAAGACAACTTTGGTGTTGTTGAAGGATTGATGACTACTATCCACGCTTACACTGGTGACCAAATGATCCTTGACGGACCACACCGTGGTGGTGACCTTCGCCGTGCTCGCGCTGGTGCTGCAAACATTGTTCCTAACTCAACTGGTGCTGCAAAAGCTATCGGTCTTGTAATCCCAGAATTGAACGGTAAACTTGACGGATCTGCACAACGCGTTCCAACTCCAACTGGATCAGTTACTGAATTGGTAGCAGTTCTTGAAAAGAACGTTACTGTTGATGAAGTGAACGCAGCTATGAAAGCAGCTTCAAACGAATCATACGGTTACACAGAAGATCCAATCGTATCTTCAGATATCGTAGGTATGTCTTACGGTTCATTGTTTGATGCAACTCAAACTAAAGTTCTTGACGTTGACGGTAAACAATTGGTTAAAGTTGTATCATGGTACGACAACGAAATGTCATACACTGCACAACTTGTTCGTACTCTTGAATACTTCGCAAAAATTGCTAAATAATTCTTGAGTCGATAAAAAGCAAGGCCTCGTGGTCTTGCTTTTCTTATATGGAAAAATGGATGACACAATCATCCATTCTTTTTTAATTCTCTTTCGAAAGTGTCTGAAAGGGTAGTGAAGCTTAATTTCTCTAATGTAAGCGGATGGGTAAAGGAAAGTCGAAAGGCGTGGAGCATAAGCCGACTTGTCTTTGATTTACTATTATAGAGAGGGTCGCCCAAAATAGGGAAGTTATGATGAGAAAGGTGCACACGAATCTGATGGGTTCGCCCGGTCTTTAGTTTGCAACGAACCAAGGAAGTTTTGTTTGGAAATTGCTTTAATCTGCTTACATGCGTTTCGGCATATTGCCCATTTTTTGTATCAACTATTCGTTTTCTGCGGTCATGGCGATCACGCCCAATTTTGTCTTTGAAAACAAGTTCTTTGCTGTTGATATGTCCATCAACTAGTGCCCAGTATTCCCTAGAAATCTCTTTTTTCTCTAGTAAGCGATTGAGAATGGGGAGGATAAAAGGATTTTTGGCAAAGAGAACCAAACCACTGGTTTCCATATCCAGGCGGTGAACGACATAGCAGGTTTGGCCAACATAGGCACTGACATGGTTAAGAAGGGCGATTTCGTTTGGCTGATTACCATGCGTTTTCATCCCCTCTGGTTTGTTCACAATAACCAAGTGTTGATCTTGATAAACTTCCTGAATGAGGTTTGGGTTGCCCCAAGGGATTTCTTTTTCGGGATAATCTTCTTCGTCAAAAGTCAACTGGCAAACATCTCCAGGACTTACCATCTCGTTCCAGTGAACTTCTTCTTGGTTTATCAAAATATGTTTCTTGACTCTCAAAAAATGACGGATTTTTCTAGGGATGAGGAGTTGTTCCTCCAGTAATTGCTTTACCGTCATTTGAGGTAGAGAGTCTGGTAATGTAAATGTGAATTGCATACAGATATTGTAACAAAAAAAGCCCTATTTGGATAGGAAATAGCTAAATTCTTGTTTTCCTATGATGAAGATGATAAAATAAACGCATGAAATTAGATAAATTATTTGAGAAATTTCTTTCTCTTTTTAAAAAAGAAACAAGTGAACTAGAGGATTCTGATTCTACTAGCTTACGTCGTTCTCGCAGTGATCGAAAAAAATTAGCCCAAGTGGGTCCAATTCGAAAATTTTGGCGTCGCTATCATCTAACAAAGATTGTCCTTATACTAGGTTTGAGTGCAGGCTTGCTAGTTGGAACCTATTTATTTGCTGTAGCCAAGTCAACCAATGTCAATGATTTGCAAAACGCCTTGAAAACTCGGACTATCATTTTTGACCGTGAAGAAAAAGAGGCTGGTGCCTTGTCTGGTCAAAAGGGAACCTACGTTGAACTGACTGACATCAGTAAAAACTTGCAGAATGCTGTTATTGCGACAGAAGACCGTTCTTTCTATAAAAATGATGGGATTAACTATGGTCGTTTCTTCTTGGCGATTGTCACTGCTGGTCGTTCAGGTGGTGGTTCTACTATTACCCAACAGCTAGCTAAAAATGCCTATTTGTCACAGGATCAAACTGTTGAGAGAAAAGCGAAAGAATTTTTTCTGGCCTTAGAATTAACCAAAAAATATAGTAAGGATCAAATTCTAACCATGTACCTTAACAACGCCTATTTTGGAAATGGTGTGTGGGGTGTAGAAGATGCGAGTAAGAAATACTTTGGAGTTTCTGCATCAGAAGTGACTCTGGATCAAGCTGCGACTCTGGCAGGGATGCTCAAAGGGCCGGAACTGTATAATCCCTTGAATTCTGTAGAAGATTCTACCAATCGGCGCGATACTGTCTTGCAAAATATGGTTGCAGCAGGATATATTGATAAAAAACAAGAAACCGAAGCTGCGGAAGTTGATATGAATTCGCAATTGCACGATGAGTATGAAGGAAAAATCTCAGATTACCGCTATCCTTCTTACTTTGATGCGGTGGTTAATGAAGCTGTTTCCAAGTATAATCTAACAGAGGAAGAAATTGTCAATAATGGCTACCGCATTTACACAGAGCTGGATCAAAACTACCAAGCAAATATGCAGGTTGTCTATGAAAATACAGTGCTATTTCCGAGGGCAGAGGATGGAACATTTGCACAATCAGGAAGTGTAGCTCTTGAACCGAAAACAGGAGGAGTTCGTGGAGTTGTCGGTCAAGTTGCTGACAATGATAAAACTGGATTCCGGAATTTCAACTATGCAACTCAATCAAAACGTAGTCCTGGTTCTGCAATTAAGCCTTTAGTTGTTTATACGCCAGCAGTTGAAGCAGGCTGGGCTTTGAATAAGCTCTTGGATAACCATACCATGCAGTACGACAGCTATAAGCTTGATAACTATGCAGGAATCAAAACGAGTCGAGAAGTTCCTATGTATCAAGCCTTGGCAGAGTCGCTTAATCTGCCTGCTGTTGCCACTGTTAATGATTTGGGCGTTGATAAGGCTTTTGAGGCGGGCGAAAAATTCGGACTCAACATGGAAAAAGTTGATCGTGTTCTTGGTGTCGCATTGGGAAGCGGTGTTGAAACCAATCCTCTGCAAATGGCTCAAGCATATGCTGCCTTTGCAAATGAAGGTTTAATGCCTGAAGCTCATTTTATTAGTAGAATTGAAAATGCTAGTGGTCAGGTTATTGCGAGCCATAAAAATTCACAAAAACGGGTGATTGATAAGTCTGTAGCTGATAAGATGACCAGTATGATGTTGGGGACATTCACCAACGGTACCGGTATTAGTTCATCGCCTGCAGACTATGTCATGGCAGGGAAAACTGGAACAACTGAAGCAGTTTTCAATCCGGATTACACAAGTGACCAGTGGGTAATTGGTTATACTCCGGATGTAGTGATTAGCCACTGGCTTGGTTTTCCGACCACTGATGAAAATCACTATCTAGCGGGTTCTACATCAAATGGTGCGGCTCATGTCTTTAGAAATATTGCAAATACCATTTTACCTTATACACCAGGAAGCACCTTTACAGTTGAAAATGCATATAAGAAAAATGGAATTGCACCAGCTAATACAAAAAGACAAGTACAAACCAATGATAATAGCCAGACAGATGATAATTTGTCTGATATTCGAGGACGTGCGCAAAGTCTAGTAGATGAGGCTAGCCGGGCTATCTCAGATGCGAAGATTAAGGAAAAGGCTCAAACAATATGGGATTCGGTAGTCAATCTATTTCGCTAAGATGCTTGTCAAAGCCTAGCTTTCTTGTTATAATAGATAAGATGGAGGCGTTATGGCACTAAAAAAAGCAAGCCTAGCTTGTGCGGTTTGTGGTTCTAGAAACTATTCAATCAAGATTAGTGGAAACCCCAAGCCTACACGACTAGAAGTAAATAAATTTTGTAAGCATTGTGGTAAGTACACTACACACAGAGAAACGAGATAGGAGAGAGCGATGCGTTTTATTGGAGATATTTTTAGACTTCTTAAAGACACAACATGGCCAACTCGCAAGGAAAGCTGGAGAGATTTTCGTTCTATAATGGAATACACAGCTTTCTTTGTAGTAATTATTTACATTTTTGACCAGTTGATTGTTTCAGGTTTGATTCGATTTATTAACATTTTTTAGAAGGTTAGTGGAGTTAATTACACTAAAAATCTTCTATTTATGAAAGGAAATATCATGGATAGTTTTGATAAAGGGTGGTTTGTTTTACAAACTTATTCTGGTTATGAAAATAAGGTAAAAGAAAATCTATTGCAACGTGCGCAAACCTACAATATGTTGGATAATATTTTACGTGTTGAAATTCCAACACAAACAGTGCAAGTTGAAAAAAATGGAAAGAGAAAAGAAGTAGAAGAAAATCGCTTTCCAGGTTATGTTCTTGTAGAAATGGTCATGACAGATGAAGCTTGGTTTGTTGTTCGAAACACACCAAATGTTACAGGATTTGTCGGATCACACGGGAACAGATCAAAACCAACTCCATTATTGGAACAAGAAATTCGTGACATTTTGATATCTATGGGACAAACTGTTCAAGAATTTGATTTCGATGTTGAGGTTGGTCAAACTGTACGTATTATTGATGGTGCTTTTGCAGACTACACTGGTAAGATTACAGAAATTGATAATAACAAAGTAAAAATGATTATCTCTATGTTTGGTAATGACACAGTTGCAGAAGTAAACCTAAACCAAATCGCAGAATTATAACCCTGAGAGAGGCTTGTCCTCTCTTTTTTGTGCAGTTTAGGAGGTAAAGGGTGCAGAATGGATGAAATGTGCCAAAAGTGTTTCTGTATCTGTTAGACTGTACACAGAAAGGGGAAGATTATGCTTAAAAAAATGTATGAAGAAGTCCAAGGAATTGTATATAAGTGTAGAAATGAATATTACTTGCATTTATGGGAACTATTGGATTGGGACCAAGAGGGCATGATATGTCTACATGAATTGATTAGTAAAGAAGAAGGATTAGTAGAAGATATCCCTCGTTTAAGGAAATATTTCAAAACAAAATTCCGGAATCGAATTTTAGATTATCTCCGTAAGCAAGAAAGCCAGAAACGGAGATATGACAAAGAACCATATGAAGAAGTAGGTGAGATTAGTCATCGTATAAGTGAGGGAGGTCTCTGGCTAGATGATTATTATCTCTTTCATGAAACACTAAGAGATTATAGAAACAAACAAAGTAAAGACAAACAAGAAGAGTTAGAACGCGTCTTAAGACATGAACGCTTCCGAGGGCGTCAAAGAGTGTTAAGAGACTTACGTATTGTGTTTAAAGAGTTTGACATCCGTACCCATTAGGAATTCATGCAAAAAAGTAAAAAAAGTTTAAAAAAGGTGTTGACAAAGTTTGAAAAGACTGTATAATAGTAAGAGTTGAAAACAACAACTCTGGTCCGTTGGTCAAGGGGTTAAGACACCGCCTTTTCACGGCGGTAACACGGGTTCGAATCCCGTACGGACTATGGTATGTTGCGGTAGGAACACTTGATGAAAGAAAGTTTAAAAAAGTTTCAAAAAAGTGTTGACAAGCGAAAGTGGCTGTGATATACTAATATAGTTGTCGCTTGAGAGAAGCGAGTGACAAAGACCTTTGAAAACTGAACAAGACGAACCAATGTGCAGGGCACTACAACTAAGGTTGTAGTACTGAACAATG
>NZ_JBBJZY010000034.1:0-9769 GCF_038148955.1 Streptococcus pseudopneumoniae | reverse complement strand
TAGATAAGCCTGCTGATGGGTCAAACTATTGTCTATCTGGAGCCCTCTTTCCTTGGCTAGTAAGGCATACTCCTCAACCAGACTTTGCGTCATCTGGAGCAAATCAATTTCTTCCCTATCATCTCGCAATTCCTGCACAGAAGAGAGGGAAAGTATCTGGAGAACGTGGTGATTGAGCTCATCCACAATTCCTAAGGCAACTCCCAGATAGTGGTCCCTATCCTTATAACGACCAATATTTTCTTTCATATTTTCGATTAGGATTTTCAAACTGGCCAGTGGTGTTTTCAATTCATGAGAAGCCCCTCGTAGGAATTCGACCTTCATCTTTTCCAGCTGGAGAATGGCTTCATTCTTGTCATGCAAGTCTGCAATGACAGTCAAAAGATGCTGGTAGAGGCTATTGATTTGTTCCTTGAGATCATCAATCTCATCCGTAGAGTCCACGCGCAATCGCACTTGGGCATCCAAATCCATCATCCGTCGGGTCACCCGCTTGATTTCCAAAATCGGGGCAACAATGGTCCGAGCATAGATGTAAGCCACCAAAAGTGAAATCAGAAAGGATGCCAGCAAGGTATAGGGAAGAAACTGGAGACTGATTTGCTCTGCTTCCTTTTGCAAATCCATGGAAACTAGAAACTGGAGAGTCATGGTGCCACCGTCTTGCGTTTTCACCTCCCGTTCCTCAATAAAAAGCGAGGTAGTCTGGCGGTCTGTGTCCAGAGGAAGACTGTCCTTGACTTCTAACTTATCCTCGGTCATCTCGCCCTTGACGGCCCCCTTAATCTCACTAGTCTGGGAATACAAGTCTAAGACTTGCTCGATACTCTGCCTATCCTTTCCTTCTAGAGACTGGGCAATGGCTGTCGCCTTCTGACCAATGGTTTCCTGACGGTGGCTCAGATAAGTCGAAGGAAAAAGAAAATAAATAGCTAAATGAAGACAAATAACCAGAACACTAAAAATCGAGAAGGTGTAGATAAATATCTTTGTAAATAAACCTGTTCGTTTCATTTTCGCTCCAATTTATAACCAACATTGCGCACAGTGAGGATACAATCCAAGTCTAGCTTTTTCCGCAGTTCCTTGATATAGACATCAATGACACGGTCAAAAGGAACCTCATCTGTCGCTTTCCAGACCGCATCGATTATCTGAGAACGAGTCAAGGCTCGTCCTTCATTTTTCACTAAATAATCAAGAATTTCCAACTCTTTAGCATTGATAGGCACTTCTTGACCTGCGAGGCTAGCGCTGTAGCTCTCAAAATCCACCTTGGCATCCTTATAGGAGAAGACTCGTCCCGTATCGTAATAGCGCTTGAAAATCGCCTCCACCCTCACTTTTAAGAGGGAGAGGGAGAAGGGCTTTTCCAGATAGCCATCTGCTAGCGAAGCAAAGGCACTCATCTTGTATTCCTCATCCTGAAAGGCTGTTAACATCAAAACAGGAACCTGGCTGGTTTTACGAATCTCAGCTAGGACTTCCAGACCATTGAGCTTGGGCATCTGGATATCCAGTAAAACCAAGGCTACTTCATAGCTGGAAAATTGCTCTAAGGCTTCTTGCCCATCTGCAGCCTCAATGGTTTCATAACCACAATCTGTCAAATAGTCACTGATCCCCTCACGGATCATCTCTTCATCTTCTACAATTAAAATTTTCATACTTTAACTGCTCTCTATTTTTTATTTTTCTTATACTCAATGAAAATCAAAAAGCAAACTAGGAAGCTAGCCGCAGGTTGCTCAAAGCACTGCTTTGAGGTTGTAGATAGAACTGACAAAGTCAGTAACATATATACGGTAAGGCGACGCTGACGTGGTTTGAAGAGATTTTCGAAGAGTATTAGAATAAATACCTACTCTATTTTCTATTATAGCCTCTTATTGGCCTTTTGTCTTTAAGCAACTGACCACTAGATAAAACAAAGAGAGCCTATCGCTCTCTCTGCTTGCATTTCACTCCCTGTGGAATGAAAGTTATTTGGTTTTTGAACTAGTAGGACTTTTTTTAAAGGCTGTAGTCCTTACTGATTGTGTCTTAGCTTATTTTGTAAACTCTACAACATAATCATAGCCTTTTTCTGTTTTCGCCCCAAAGTAGGAATCATTTACTTTATATCCACGATTTTCCACCTTAGCAATTTTAGCTTTGATTGCTTCTTTTACTTCTTCTTCACTAGCATTTTTTGGAAGTTTGATAGTAGTCTCTCCATCTACATCCAATGCACCAGCTATACCTGGGAGAGCTTTTAGGTTGAAGTAAATGTTAACATTCACAGTTTCTTTTGCTTCTGTTGATCTCTTAGCCCTTCTTTGAACTAGTGGAGCATTTCTAAAGCCTGTAGTTCCTACCGGCTGTGTTTTGGCTTCTTTTGTGAATTCTACAACATAGTCATAGCTATCTCCACCCTCAACGATTTGATCCAAGTCTGTTGTGGACTTAACTGTAAAGCCTTGTTTTTTCAGTTTCTCAATTTGTGCTTTTGTTTTTTCTGCAACAGCTTTTTTAATATCTTCTTTAGTTGCATTACCTGGTAAAGTTAAAAGATTATTTTCTCCTACTTCACCTAATGCTCCAGCTATATCTTTAAGAGATGTTAAATTATAGTAGACATTTATGTGTTTAGTTTTATTAGACAAATCTCTTTTTACAACTTTTTTAGCTCTTGCTTGAACTTTTGGTGCAATTCTAAAACCTGTAGTTCCTGTAGTTTCCTTAGTGAAAGTTACTACGTAGTCATAATGAGTTGCATCTGCTTGATCAATACCTACAAAGTACTCGTCAGAAATTTTGTACCCCTTTTTTTCAAGCTCTGCTTTCTTCTGATCAATTTTTGATTTTAAAATAGACTTCAAAGCTTCTGCTGGAGCTTTTTGAGGAACTTCAACTTCATTTTTACTATCTAAATCATTAAAGAATCCTGGAATATCTTTCATACCATCATAATTATAATAAATGGAAACTTTATTTTGCGGTTCATCAACACCTCTTTCACGACGAGTTACTCGAGGTTGATAAGTTCCTGCACTTCGGAAGCCTGAGTTATCAGGTGTAGAACTGTCCGACGTTGCCGCAGGGTTGTGTTTGTGATGAATCTCCAGATGAAGATGGCTGAGAAGATGGATTGCTAGAGGTTAGTGCACTGTTTGCGACCGTACTATTTTCATCTATAGTTGTTCCACCAGCATGACTTTCTATTGGTTTCTTGAAATCAGGACCAGTATGTTCTATACCCGGAGTTTCAATTTTATTTAGTTTATCTCGATATTCATCTACCAGCTCAGCTTGTTTATCTGTATCTTGCTCGCTTTTGAGTTTATTATGGTACTCTTCAGTGAGTTTTGTTACTTTTTCGCGGGCTTCTTTTTTCTGCTCCTCACTTAAAGTACTCTTATTGATCTCTTCGTCTTTTGTTTTCCTATCGTCATCAATCGCAGCTTTATTACTGTCTTCAGTTTCTTTCTTTAAAGACTGCTCTGAATCTTGATGTTCTACAGCTGGTTCATCGCCTTGAGGTTTTTCTTCATTAGAAGTTGAATCGTTTGAGTTGCCATCAGTTGTAACGTCTGTTGATGAATTTGAAGTATTTCCCGTTGTAGCAGTCGTTGATTCTGGAGCTGTTGATTCAGTTGATGGACTTGAGTCAGCTGAGTCACTTGTTGCACTTGATGAAGCCGTATTGTCTGTAGACGGTTGTTCTTCTGTGACTGGTGTTCCTTCTGCTACTGGATTTTCTGATTCACCTTCGTTAGGCGCCTCATTTGTAGAGTCTACTGCTGGCGCTGGCTCTTCAACTTTCGGCATTTCTGCTTTTTCTTCAGTTGTATTTCCTGATTCATCTGAATCAGCACTAGTTGTAGCGCCTGTTGTTGGATTATTTGATGTTTCGGCGTTACCTTCATCTCCTGATGTTGAATCTTCTTTTGGAGCTAGTTTTTCTTCAGTTTCTTTCGCTTCTTTTCCTGTTGCTCCTGATTCTTCAACTTCTTTTTCTGAAGTTGAATCTGTTTCTTTTGATGCTGTAGCTGATTCTGCTGGAGCTTGTGTTCCTGATTCCTCAGATGTTTTTCCTTCAGCTTCCGATGTAGAATCTGTTCCTGATTCTACAGATGGTTGTGTAACTGTTGACTCACCTTCAGAGGCAGTTGATGAAGATTCAGTTGAAGAAACTGAATCCTCCGCTTTACCTTCTTCTCCTGATTCTTTTGGTGCTGGGTTTTCTTCTACTGGTTGACCTTGTTCTCCTGCAGTTGTACCCTCTACCGCTGGCGCTGGCTCTTCAACTTTCGGCATTTCTGCTTTTTCTTCTGTTGCAGCTTCTTTAGGTGTTGTTTCTGCTGAAGTTCCTGAAGCTTCTGTTGATTCTGTTGCAGCTTCTGCGTTTGATTCAGCTGGTTTTGCTACCTCTGGCTCTGTTGCTTTTGATTCAGTTGATTCTGCTGGAGTTTCTGCTTTTGGTTCAGCTGGTGTTACCATCTCTGGCTCTGTTCCTTCAGCTTCCTTTGCTACTTCTTCTGTTGAAGCTGGGCTTTCTGGTTTTGATGGTGCTGGGGTTTCTTCTGCTGGTTGATCTTGTTCTCCTGAAGTGCCTTCCTCTACCACTGGCGCTGTTCCTTTTGGTTCAGCTGACGCCTCTGGTTCTTCAACTTTCGGCGCTTCTACTTTCGGAGTTGGAGTTTCTGCGTTTGGTTCAGCTGGTTTTGCTACCTCTGGCTCTGCTGATTCTGTTGCCGCTTCTGGTGCTGTTTCTTTTGGTGCGGGTGTTGCAGGTTCTTCTGCTTTTGGTGCTACTGGAGCTTCTGTTTCTTCTTTAACTTCTGGGCTTGTCACAGCTGGTGCTACTGGGGCAAGTCCTTCACCTGATTCTTCCGCTCTTTCCACTACTGGTGCTGATACAGGCTGATAGACTGAGCTATAGTTCACAATCATTTTTTCAACTTTCTCAGTGACATCTGTTAATTCAAAGGTAACAGCTTTTGTTTCCTGATCTTTCTTGAGCAAGACTTCGTAAGTGCGAACTTCGCCACTGGCACCACTTTCTTTGATGACAATCTTGTGTTTTGTGACTGTATCTGAAACCGTTTCAGCTTCAGTAAAGTACAATTCATTGTGCGGTAAGAATAAATTCTTGCCTGAAGCTTGATTCATTTCTTGGAGTACATCTACAGGGATATTGCTTGCTTCGCTGATAACACTTAATGTATCTCCCCACTTAATGACATACTTAAATAAATTACCTTCTTTTTGAAGGTCAGCTTTCACTTCCTCAACTGTTCTGGCTACCCAGACACCATCTTGTTCACTTGCTGATACAGTTGGAGCTAAAAAGCCTAGACCCAGTAGAATCACACCTGTCGCAACAATTGCACCTGTTCTCAATTTTCTAAAGCCACGGAGGGACAAGCTTCCTCTAACATTTGTTTGTCTCATAATGTTTATTTTTCCTCACTATTCTATATTTTCCAAGGTAGACCCTGCCTAGGTCTACTAGCCTATGTTTGCGATATGGATAGGCTTCTACAGATTTATCTATCTATTTTCAAGATAAGATTTCTATAGATTTTTATGCACAATTCCATATATAAGTTGCGAAACTCCTTTCCAATAAATTCCATAACCTTAGTATATCATATTTAAGTACTAAAGTACAAAGAAAGCAACTGAAAGCAATGATTGTTACCATTGCTTTCTGCTTCATGTATCATTTTAAAACTTTCAGTTGCTAGCCTCATTTTTCAGTCTAGCATCAGTATTATTCACCATCGAGCAAGAGCTCTTTTGGTTGTTTTCTAAGGAGATTGCTTGAAGCAAGCGCCATAACGAGAACCACTAGAACCAAGGCTAGGACAAAGACGATGATAAAGTCTGATGTCTGAATGGAAATATCTAGGCTTGACAAGGTCTTGTTAAAGCCATCTACTTCTGCACCACCACCAAGGTTAGAGGCTTGAGCCGCCTTGCTAGCCTGTTTGGCAACACCTGAAGTCACATTGGCAAGGACAGTGTTTCCAATTGCACGGGCAGTGTAATTAGCTAAGAAGTAAGCAGAAACGAGAGCAGGGATAGCAATCAAGATGGATTCGGTGATGAATTGCCCCAAGATACTTGCCTGCTTGAGACCGATAGAGAGGAGAATTCCCACTTCCTTGCGACGGGCATTGATCCAAAGGCTGAGCAAGAGGGCAAGGAGAAGAACTGAGAAACTCAAGCTACCCCAGAAGAGGAGGTTGGCCATCTTGTACATACCAGAGATAGATTGCTCAAGGGCTGGATAGTTAGACGAGCTCTTCACCAGTGTATAGCTCTTCCAGTTGATACCACTTATGCCATTCAACTCTTTCATAACATCATCCAAGTTCTTGTCCGCTGTTACAAAGAAGGTTGCGTCCCCATAAATAGCTGTGTCTTCTGTGTATCCATATAGTTTAGCAGCCGTATGGATGTCTGTGATGGCTGTATTTTCATAGAGTTCTTGTGAGTAGGTTACTGCCGACTTATTGTGACCATCAAAGAGTCCCTTAATTGTCACTTCAACTGTTTCCTTGGCTCCTTTTTCATTGTCTGCATCGTAGATATTAGAGTCCAATTTAACCTTATCTCCGACTTTCCAGCCGTGTTTGGCTGCCAAGTCCTTGTGCAGGAGGATCTTGTACTTGTCATCATTTGTTAAGTGCTCACCTTCGACCAGCTTATAAGAACCGGAAACAAACTTGTCTTCTTTAGAGGAGTCATTGACACCTGTAATCATCAAGCTACTTCCAAAATGTTTGGCACGGTCAGGTGTCAGATTTTTCTTGGTATCTGGCGTTTCAATAAGTTCATATCCAGTCAAATCCCCAATAGCGTTGATGCGTTTCACATAAGACTCGATGGCCTTGTTTTCGGTGATTTTTTTAATGTCTTCACCCTTGATATTCCCAGCACCACGTGGCGTTCCTTGATTGACGCGACGATTGATTTGCATGGAGAAGCTGTTAGTGATATTTTTAAAAGTCTCCTGAGAAGCCTTGGCAGTAGCTCCCTTGATCGACAAGCCGACCAAACTCAAGCTCGCCATGAGGAGAATAATCAGGAAGATGACAATCGATTTGAAAAACTTCCTTGTAACATAGGCAAATGCGTTGTGTAACATAGGTTCCCTTTCTAAATGTTGTTTTAATCATTCTATCAAAATAAGATCAAATTATTTACTAGTATTGCGAGTTTCAGTCAGTTTCTTGTCCTTCAATTCAAGTGTAATATCTGACGCTTGTGCCACTTCTTTGCTGTGGGTTACGACGATAACACATTTACCTGTTTTCTGGGCAAGTGATTTGAGCAGTTCGACAATATCTCCAGCAGTTTTAGGGTCCAGATTTCCTGTTGGCTCATCAGCAAGAATAACTGGAGCTTCTGAGACCAAGCTGCGAGCAATGGCAACACGTTGTTGTTGACCACCTGATAACTGGAGAACATTCCGCTTGATCTGACTTTCATCCAAACCAAGCTCAAGTAGTGTATCCTTGCTTGCCTTTTTGTTGACCAAGCGGATATTTTCCAGTGGAGAAAGATAATCTATCAAGTTATAATTTTGAAAGACTAGGGAAATATGGTGCATGCGATGGTAAGAATAGCCCTTCTTACGAATGTCTTCCCCTTGGAAAAGGATAGAACCTTCAACAGGACTATCTAAACCAGCAAGGAGGGACAAGAGAGTGGATTTTCCTGCTCCTGACTCCCCAATAATACTGTAAAATTTTCCGGGTTCAAAACGATAATTGATCTGATATAAAACTGCCTCGGCAGTGTTCTTATAACGGTAGGTAAGGTCTTGTAATTGTAATAAAGTCATGATTTCTCCTTCTTATACTCAATGAAAATCAAAGATTAAACTAGGAAGCTAGCCGCAGGTTGCTCAAAGCACAGCTTTGAGGTTGCAGATAAAGCTGACACGGTTTAAAGAGATTTTCGAAGAGTATTAACTAATAGATGATAAAATTTCCTTAGGCGATTTTCTAAATAAGAATAGGAAACAAAGGGCTACAGACAAGCAACTAAGCAGAACTAGAAAAACATAGGATTCTGCAAAAGATAGAATGTTGGTTGATAGACTGCTTGCTTTAGCTAGCGTGTCTTGTAAGCTTGCCTGATCTCCACTTGCGAGTAGTGTTTGGAGTAGGTAAGATGTGATGGCGTTGCCTGCAGCAAATGCTGGAAGCAAAGCACCGAGAGATACCAAAACTACCTCTAAACAGAACTGTAGGAAGATAGAACTCTTGCCTTTTCCAAGCGCCAGAAGAATTCCCACTTCGTAGACCCTTTCCCTCAACCAGAGAGACAAGACCAAAATTAAGGCTCCGGCTCCGGCTATCAACATCCCATAAAGGAAGATGGTCAGAAAGGTTTGGAAGGTTGCTACTGAGTCTTTGATTTGTTCAAAAGCCTTGTTTTCCTTCTCGACTTGGTAACCTTGACTTTCTAAAGCCAAATTTTCTACCTGCTTCATGAGTCCGTCCATTTCCTTAGGATTTTCTACATAGAAACGCGCTGCACTGACTTGCGGTTCACTATTTCCCAGAAGCATTTGGCTACTTTCATAGTCTGTAAAGACTTGATTTTCACTGAAATCGGAAGACAAGCCTGTGAATTTCTCCTGTTTCTTACCAGAAAAGATGCCGACAATCTCAAACTCTACTGTCTGCCCTTTTCCAGCTTCGGACTGACCAGCATCCAAGCTAATCTTGTCATGAAGCGAAAGACTATTCTTCTTAGCCAGCTCTTCGTGGATGATGATTTTCTTGGAATCCCCTTTTTGAAGGTGTCGACCTTCTTTTAAGTTGAAAGCCGAGCTAGTAAAGGTAACATCCTTGAATGAATCCTCAAGAGCCGTTAAGCTAACCAAGTTCTTGTCCGCAGCTGACAAATCATCACGCTCCACGCTCTGCTCGCCACTCACCGCTTCCTTGTCTTTTAATTTTGCGACCGTCTCCAGTTCAGGAGAAATATTTTCCAGTCCCTTAATCTTGCTCACGGATGCTAAGTCTGACAACTTAAAAGTCTGACCATTTTCTATCTTCTTAATAGAAAAAGATGTGTTGAGTGATTTGTAAAGATTGCTTTCCACTGTTTTATTGGACTTCATCAGAGTCAAACAGGCTGAAATTCCGGCCAATAGGACCAATAAAATCAGAAATAAAATAAAACTTCTCAGTCGCTTTCTGCTGACATAAGCCCAAGCTCTTTGGATTGGATTCATTTGTCACCTCCATATTTGTAAGACTATTATAAAACCTAAATATGAAATGTTTATGAAATACGAAAAAATCTCAAAAAGAGCAACGGCTTTCACCGTTGCTCTTTCAATCACTATTCTAGCTAGTTTCCGACTCGTCTAAGCATTGCTTATCTTAACTGAGCAAGAATAGCTTTGAGTTTCTCAATCAACTCATCTTCTGTGTGGTCAGACTCTTTCTCATTGGCTAGGAAGGCAACTGCTTGAGCGAGAGCTTCTCGTGCTTGCTCGAGAACTTTCGCATCTACACTTGTAAGGTCGCCGTCTTGCAGAACCTTAGTCAATTCCTTGGTCAATTTCTTGAGTTCTGACTCTTTCTTGCGACGAGCCATGAGGAAGAGAAGGAGACCAAGAAGGGCGAGCAGGCTGCCAATCATCGTACCATATGGAAGATGACCTTTCTCTTTGCTTGTTTCTTTCATTTCTTCTTCATCCTTAGTCGCTTGCTTGCCTTTCAAGGATTCGATTGCTTCCTTGACCTTGGCAGTA
>NZ_JBBJZY010000033.1:0-10078 GCF_038148955.1 Streptococcus pseudopneumoniae | reverse complement strand
AGAATCTATGGCTAACGGTGTTCTTGCAGGTTACCCAATGGTTGACGTTAAAGCTGATGTACTTGTTGAGCCACTTGTACTTGTCGATGCCGATGTACTTGTCGATGCTGACGTGCTTGTTGAAGCTGACGTACTTGTTGAGCCACTTGTACTTGTCGATGCCGACGTGCTTGTTGAAGCCGACGTACTTGTCGATGCTGATGTCGATCTATAGTCCGAATCAGACAAATCTGGTGTCACTGTATTCTGTGTACCATCTTTATAAGTAATCGTCACCCTACCATTGCTTGATATAGTGTAACCTTCAGCTCCGTCTTTGATACGATTTGCATCTTTTGGATTCGATGCTTTTACGGCTTCGAGGATTTTTTGTTTATCCTCTTCAGACAAGGTAGTCGTATTCGTCACTTGAACTGTAGATGGTTTATTTCCTTGGAATTTTTCTTTTAGAGGAGCCTGTTGTATGACGTACTGTACAACAGTCGGGTTATTCGATAAATCACGAACTCTTACAAATCGTGTCCATCTATTAGATGAAGTATGTGTTTGAGTAGAATTATATGTCCCTTCTTCTGACAATTGGCGTGTATCTGGTCGTTCTACAGAAGCATCTGTAACTGTAGTAGTTTGTATTGCACGATCATTCGTTGCATACGGACTTCCAATTATTTCTGTTGTCTTAAAGCCTGGATCTTCATTTGTAGCGTTATTCCAAGCTTCAATACTTTTTACCTTACCACTGTTATCAGTAGTCGTTACAGTCACACGGAATTTATCACCAGCATAAATTTTATTTACATTTGAAGACTTAGGTGCTTCTACCCAAGACTTGGTTTTTTCATCATAAATTTCAACCTTAACAGTGACATTCGGCGATTCTGTCTCATTACTGATTGTTCCTGTACCTTGGTCTGATGTTAGAACTTCAGTTGTGTTTGCCCCTGCAGGCACACTTTGTATCGCAGTCACACTGCCCGAAGGAAGGAGACCATTGTTTGCGGTGTAAGCCGTTCTCAAATCTTCTGCAGTAAAGGTTACGCTGGTAGCATTACCTTCTGCTCTTTTCGGCGTAAGAGTTTGACCTGCAACTGTTAAGGTTACACTTGCACCTGGAAGAACATTAGTTACCGTGATGGTTTGATTTGGTAAGCCACCACGCCCAGCTAGATCTTCAATAGACGGCGTATTCACTTCTCTCGCCAATTCTGAGATTGGTTTGGTACGAGAGCGACCATCCTTATAGGTAATCTTGGCATTAGATCCTTCAAAGGTAACATCCTTGATACGTTCTTTTTCTTTTTCTGTAGCTGTATCATGGGCATTCTTAATAGCCTCTTTTATGCTTGTCTTTTCATCCTCTGTTAAAGCTGTCAGATTTGTTACTTTAATCTTCTTATCTGGATTCAAATTAGCATTTTTAACGCTCAAATCACCTTGTACAATCTTAAATGTATTTCCTACAGACTCATTGTCTGAAATATCTGTAGCTGTAATCGAACGAGTCGAAGTATTTCCGGTACTGTATTGAAGTTCTTCCTTAATTGTTCCATCTGCAACTACTTTAGCTGGAGTCGTAGATGAGGCAGGTGTAACAGAAGAAATATTGGTGACAATGGCGTTTCCAAAACTATCATCAAAAGCATTTCTACTCGGAACACTCTTTCCGTCAGAGCCACCTATTTTAATATCTGTTTGCTTTATATAGTTACTATTGTCAGTGATCGAGGTTGTAAACCTCATATGATCACCAGCATAAAAGGTATAGACTGATGTCTCACCTGAAGTCGTCTTAGGAGCAGCTTCCCACGTCTTAGTCGCGTTATTGTAAACTTCTACAACTGTAGTCGCTACTGGTTTAACGTTTTCCTTGGTAATTGTTTTAGTCGTTGTTGCTGATTCAAGTGTTTCTGCTTGGTTTGTTGTCGGATTAGTAAATTGCTTACTTTGTTTAACCGTTACTTCTCCTACTGGAAGTAAACCATTACTATCTGCTAAGTCACTCGCTCCAATTGTTAGACTTGTCGCATTAGCTGGTACTTCCCTCGATACAGTCTTACTTCCAAGCGTTAAGGTTACTGTTGCACCCGGTGTCACATTAGTGACTGTAATACCACGATTTGGTAGTCCACCAGTATTTGTCACCTGATTATCTGCAATTTCCGGTGCCTGTGGTTTTACTTTAATTGTTACATCAACCGTTTTGCTATTGCGAGTAGCTCCAGCAGAACCTTGCGGTAATGTTACTCTAACTTTTTTAGTTACATAACCTGGAGCAGAAATGTCAGATTCATTTATCGGCGCTTCCCATGCAAAGTCTGTTCCAGTTGGTACTACTGGAGTATTTGTTGCATTTGTAACTGCTTGACCTGGGGTAGTTTTGATTGTCGATAGCGGAGCCATATTGCCCGCTGTCGTTTCATAAGTTTGCTTAGCAACAGGATCCACTACTGTATAAGTAAAGGTTGTCTGGCTTGTCAAAGCAGGATTTTGTGTAGTTGGAGTTCCAAAACGCCCTGTTGGATAAGTCGCTACTACACGATATTGTGTTTGATGGGCTTGATTATTATTCCAAACCGCGCTAAAGTCCGGTCTACCGTCAGGTGTTTTCTGTAATGTACCTGTACCATTTAAGGTACTATTTAATTTATACTCATAACGCCATTTCGTATTTTGTGGAAGTTCACTGGAATTTGTATACAGACTTGTATTCCCACCAATATTATTAGCCCAGCCCCCTCCGTTAGTATGACCTTGACCATCGTCATCTTTGAAGGCATAAAACTGCCCTGTCACTCCATTGTTGGTAATAGTTTCAATTTTCTTATAAACCGTATAAGGATAGTCAAAATCCTTAGTGATTCCCGAGCTAGTGACCGTTAGGACAGCTTTCTTTTCACCGTTACTGCTGAAATCTGGTCTCGTTTTCCACGCGACAGTGACATTTGACGGAACTGCAGCCCCATTACTATTGGTGATAAAATCCCTTGCAGTTAGTTGGTTAGGATTTTCCCCTTGGACAGCATAAAAGCGATCTGACTTCGTTTTATAGGGCATTTTTGCCGTCTCAGTAGAGGTCGCTCCCTCTGAGTTAAAGTTATAGGCAGTTGCAGAGACTCGACTTTCGTCTTTGACTGTCGGCTCTGATATGGTAACCGCACCAGTATCCTTATTTAAAGTCACTCCAGAAGGAAGAGGCTCTGGGTTATCCCATTTGGTTCCACTCTTCTTGACACTGATGGTTGTATTGGCATTGCCTGTTGTAGGAGTATAGGTGATGGTCACGCTATCGCTCTCTCCCTGAGGAGTAACCGTCACACTACCATCAGTAGGTGCTTGAATAGCAGGAGCTGTTGGAGCGGTAGCTTTTGTGATATTTTCAAAGAAGACTTCGGAAGTATCCTGTGAATCTCCATTTTCGTTGTCCTTGTAAGTGACTACGAGTGTTTTACTCAAACCAACTTTCCCTGACTCGATAGTGGCTGTGCTGGCAGTGAAACCATTGTGCTCCAAAACTTTAGTACGTTCAGCATCGGTCAATTTTTGACCCAGCCTGCTTGCGGGAATATCACTTGGTAGAGGGAGGTAAACGGTCTTACCATTAACTGTTGCTTTAACAGCCATATTTTCCCCTACACCTGAACCAAAGGTAGTACCACCACCAAGCCATTGAACATCGGCAACGTTTAGGTTAGAGGCACTAGTAGCTGTCCCTGAGACCCTTTCCGGTGGGATGACGTCTCCAGAACGTCTATCATTCACATTATTCTTATAATCCTGCATATCACTAGGCATTTTAAAATTAGGAATTGTACTAGAAGAATTTGTAAAGCCTGCTATCATGGACGCTGCGCTAGGAACAGACTGACCTTTTGTAATGGGATTATTTACCGCATTGGTATTGATTGTTGGTTGATAAACTTCCGACTGAGTAACAACACGGAAGGGAATATCATAGGTTTGGGTTTTCCCACCTTTGTTAGGGAAGGTAATCGTAAGCTTATGAGTTCCTTTGGCTAATTTATCTTGAGAACGAAACGAAGTTCGAAGATTGGTAACAGCAAGATAATTAGGATTTGTTTCAGCACCATCGATTTTGTAAGTGACTTTCTTAGCAAAATCTTCTGGAAATTCGTCTAATTTTTGTCCTGTAACGACATCATACAGATCGATGAGTTGGTTAACTTTTGATAGGTCTTCTACACCACTAAATTTAAGGAAAGCTGATTGTTTCCCTCCTTTAAATTCAGCCCTATAACGATCTTGAGAGCCGACCATTTGGAGGTAGTTTCTATGACGTGAGTTTTCCAAGGAACGGAATCCAGCCATATAATAATCGTTGGTGTCTTCTGCACTTTCAGTTGTATAGGTGATTCTATACCCTTCGTAACGGGCACTTCCTTTAGGGTGGAGGGCATAGACATTGGCAGTGGCTCCTTCAATACTATTGAAAGCAAAGTCCCCTTCTTTTTTCACTTTGTCAGTGATTTTATCAGTTTGATAATAAGCATCTGGGTTATTAAAAGCAAAGTCCCGCAAGCTCGTTAGCGTTCCTCTACCAACCCCACTTGGACCCACACCAGCTACGTTTTCATAGTAAGCCCCACCTTGGTTATTATTAGCATTCCCGATTGCAGCTAAGAGATCTCCACTTTTGGAATTGTTACGGAAAGCTTCATCGCTATTTGTTTCTCCCAAAGTATTCCATTGTCTATTCCCACCGTCTTTTTGCTCCACTTTCATATGGGTGATGCGATGTCCCTTTGGAACAGTAAAGTAGAAATAAGGGTTGTCATGCGGTTCCCCACCATCATTAAAGAGAACAGTCCAATTGGTTGTCGTTCCATGTCGTTCAGCCTTCATATAGACTTGCGATGCAATATTTGAAACAGGGACACGTGTAGCGACATTTGCTAGGCTACCTGGAGCGCGGTCATTTGCTTGACGTCCCTGAGTCGCATAAAGGTAAGTACCTTCTCTATAAGAATAGACAAGTCCTGGCCTTGCATCTCCTGTAGTTACATCCTTATGACTTAAGACATATCCAACCGTCGCCGTGTTGAAACCATAGGTCGCCTTATCCGGGTCATTTTCAGTTGCCCCTCCTGGTGCAACCCTAAAGTTAGCCCCTCTCTCCATGGGTTTCCCGTTTAAGCTACTACGTTGCCCATTATTAGCTCGTTGCACTGCATTGATGATGGAGTTTCGTGCAATTGTCGCTTGTTTAATGACGTCTGTCAAGTCAGCATTTGGAGTCTTTAGCACGTCTTCGATAGCTGTTACAGCAGCATTAACCTTTGCAACCGCTGCTTCCGTATTTGGCAAGCCAACGGACTTAGCTAGGTACTCACCCATCTCAGCTGAGATTTTAGACAGACGTTTGCGGTCTTCTTGAGCTTTCTTGTCATTCTCGGCAGTTACCGTAGTCGCCACAGCAGCTGTTGTCGTCGTATCCACCAAACTTGAAGTCGTTGATGTGATTTGGCTCAAACGAGTTTCAACTGCTTGTAGAGATGCGAGACTTTCAGTGATAACTTTTGAAAGAACCGCATCAGCTGTCGTGCTAGCTGCATCTTTCTTACGAACAGATGTCTCTGTATTTGAACCTGTCTCGGATGCTACTGGCTGCGCGAGTTCAGAACTTACTCCAGCTTGTGATTGAGAATCACTTGCTAAAGCTGATGTACTTGCCGATGCAGAGGCTACAGCACTGGTTGATGCTGACGTGCTTGCAGATACAGAAGCACTGGTTGAAGTACTTACTGATTGACTTTCACTCTCTGAGAGATGTTTGCTTGCATTCTTCGATGCTTCCTCAGACAAGGATTGACTCTGACTCGCAGAGACTGACAAGCTGTCTGCTTGAGCTCCTTCCTTGTCTTTTACATTTCCCAAAGTTACTGTATCTGTATTCGCAAGTGTTTGATTTGATTCTACTGTCTTTTCGAGGGCATCATTGGCATAAACAGTTGTTTGTGTCGCAACTGCTCCTCCAAACACCGTCCCAGCCGCAGCTATCCCTTTCAGGATATCCAGTCCAGTCAGTGTATTTGACGATTGCTCTTCGATTACTTCAGTTGTTACCTGGGCAGTGTCTACACCACCTCGCAAGACTTTAAAGAGACCAAACTGAGAAGTCGAAGCACGCAACCAATGCTTACCCGACTTGATCAATTTGAAACGAGTCACACGATCCGTCTCTCTATATTCACCTTCTTGTCGTCTAAAAAACATTTTGAAATTCCCTTTCAAACATTATTTTCATTTATAGATATAAATAAAATACCATTCCATATTATAGAAAAATAATCGCTAAATAGCAAGAGGTTTGAAAGTATTTTTACCTAAAAAAAAAAGCATTTTGCTATTTTATATATATTATAAACTGTGATTTTTATAAAGACACGTAAATGAGTGTAAATCAGCTCATTTTTAGTTTATATCCCTGTTTTTATGCATGATTATTCTATGTTTTTTCTCAAGACAAACCAAAAATTTTTTAAGTGCTTGGATTCGAAAAAACAAAACCCTTATACAAAGGCATTTTGCTTGTCAGATTATCCTTTTTAGTTTATAAATATAGTTTCTATGTTGATTTATTTCTCGATAATATGAAAGCCTAACAGTAGACTCATCGCCCCTGATACAACTTGAATGGAGTGATCAAACTCTAATTTGTGAATCACTATATCTGATTAGAAAACTACCATTGAGTTTTTGCTCCACCTCATTAGTCCACTCAAAACGTCGTCCGCTAATCTTTTCATAGACTTTCTCCCCTCTAGGAGCCCCTGCATAAGGACGATAGAGGTAGCGGTCGATTCCCGTTTCGTCAATAGATAGGACTGGTAAATCTTTTAGATTATCCAAAATATCAAGAAACTCAGCGACTTTCTCTGGATCTTGTTCTTTAAAGCTAGTCGTCTTTTTTTAAAGTGACCTTCATCTGCTTTAAAGCTTCCCATACTGAAGGAACAGCACAATCAAAATGTGCCGCAATTTCCCGTATAAAAGCGTCTGGATGAGCCTCTACAAAGGCTTTCAATTCCTCTAAAGGGATTTTCCGCTTTTTGCCGACTCACTTTTTCCGCTCTAATACTCAATGAAAATCAAAGAGCAAACTAGGAAACTAGCCGCAGGCTGTACTTGAGTACGGCAAGGCGACGCTGACGTGGTTTGAATTTGATTTTCGAAGAGTATAAGTGTCCTTGTTCACGTCTTTCTTTTCCCACGTGAAGAGAGTTCTGACGCCGACATCAAAAACTTTGCCCGCCTCGACATGGCTGTGCCCCCCTTTGATGTAATCTAATGCTACTTGTTTAAAATCAGTACTATATGCCATAGATTTATTAGACCATGCTTATTTTAAAAGATAGAGAAATGAAATAAAATCTGAATTCGAATGTGATAAGGAATTAGAAATTGAAACAATAGGATTCCCCCATTATTCACACAAAATAAAACCACTAAAAAACAGAGCTTGCCAGCCTTCTTGAAAAGTAGTATAATTATTGCATGCGCAATCATCTTGTGATGTAGAAACTGTCCTTGAATGGACATTCTTCTATTTACAACTCTAAAAAGAAAGGAGATACTATGACCTATTTGGAAAAATGGTTTGACTTCAATCGGCGTCAAAAAGAAATTGAAGGTCTCTTGGAAGAGACCATTGCCCAGCAGAGTGAGCAAAGTCTGACCTTGAAAGAGTTCTACCTGCTCTACTATCTGGACTTGGCTGAAGAAAAATCTCTACGCCAGATTGACCTGCCAGATAAGCTTCATCTGAGCCCCAGCGCTGTTTCTCGGATGGTGGCTCGCTTGGAAGCTAAAAATTGCGGTCTGCTTAGTCGCATGTGTTGCCATCAAGATAGACGTTCTAGCTTTATCTGCCTGACAAGTGATGGGCAAAAAACACTGGCCTCGCTACAAAAGGCTGTCGAAGCAAGCTTGGAAACTGGTTTGGATTTCTTGATTTAAGATGATTTTAGAAAAAAGTTGCGTGCGCAATCATTTTTCTTGACATTCTATTCTACAAGGAGTAAAATAAAGTCATCATTAAACAAAGGAGTTTTAAACATGATTGAAATCACCTATTTAGATGCCAGCAAGAATGAAAGAACTGTGACTTTCGAGTCTTATGAAGACTTTGATCGTTCACAACAAGCTTGCCTTATCGGCGTCGCAGACTACTACCCTGTCCAAAAATTGACTTACAAAGGTCATGATTTGGACTACCATGGGACTTATGGAGATGTCTTCTTCTATCTCATGAAACAAGATTTAAGCCAATATAACTAAAAAAAGGAGAAATACAATGGCAAAAGCAATTACAGATGCAACATTCGAACAAGAAACAAAAGACGGTTTGGTCTTGGTAGACTTCTGGGCAACTTGGTGTGGTCCATGTCGCATGCAAGGTCCAATCTTGGATAAATTGTCTGAAGAACTTTCAGAAGATGTCTTGAAAATCGTTAAAATGGACGTTGATGAAAATCCAAACACAGCTCGTGCTTTTGGAATCATGTCTATCCCAACTCTTCTCTTCAAAAAAGACGGCCAAGTGGTGAAACAAGTTGCTGGTGTTCACACAGCAGAACAAATCAAGGCTATCGTTGCTGAATTGAGCTAATCAAACGAGAGACCAAGTACTTGCTTTGGTCTCTTTTTTCTTGCCCTTTGCCATTTTTCAAAAAATATGCTAGACTGTAGGTAGAATATTACGATGTTTGGGACATGCCATCGCTAAAAAAAACCTCTACTTGGTATTTTTTAGCTCCCTCATGGGAGCTTTTTGCGTGCTCTGAACATTTCCCATTTTGGAAGGAGTACTATGAAACGTCAATCAGCCTTGGTCGTCTTTAGTGGCGGTCAAGATTCCACAACCTGCCTCTTTTGGGCCAAAAAACACTATGAAACAGTCGAAGCTGTCACCTTTGCCTACGGCCAACGCCATCACCTCGAAATTCAAGTTGCTAGAGAAATCGCTAAGGAACAGGGTATTCGTCATCACATCCTCGATATGTCTCTGCTGGGACAAATCACTGAAAATGCCTTGACTTCTGATCTAGAGATTGTGCAAAAAGAGGGAGAGGTTCCCAATACCTTTGTTGACGGTCGCAACCACCTCTTTCTATCTTTTGCGGCAGTTCTTGCCAAGCAACGGGGCATTAAAGACATCGTGACAGGTGTCTGCGAGACAGACTTCTCAGGCTACCCCGATTGTCGAGATGTCTTTGTCAAATCCCTCAATGTTACTCTCAACCTTGCCATGGATTACGACTTCGTTATCCAAACACCTCTCATGTGGCTGGACAAGGCTGAAACTTGGGAATTAGCTGACCAACTCGGTGCCTTTGACTATGTTCGTGAAAAGACCTTGACCTGCTACAACGGGATTATCGGAAGTGGCTGTGGAGATTGCCCAGCCTGCCACCTACGTCAACATGGGTTAGATGTTTATCTCTCACAGAAAGGAGAGGACTAATGTTTTTTGCACCCAAAGAAATCAAACAGGAAACTGGGGAGTCTCTGGTCTACAATCCTCACAGAACCTTGGTATCAAAAGAATTTACCTTTGATGCTGCCCACCACCTCTTTCACTATGAGGGAAAATGCAAATCCCTTCATGGTCACACTTATCATCTGCAGATTGCGGTCAGTGGATTTTTAGATGAACGTGGCATGACCTACGATTTTGGAGACATCAAAGCCATCTACAAGAACTACTTAGAGCCCCACTTGGATCATCGCTATCTAAACGAAACTCTTCCCTATATGAACACGACTGCTGAAAATATGGTTTACTGGATTTTCCAAACCATGAGTCAAGAGTTGCCCGACGAGCGTGGTCTCCGTTTGGAATACGTTCGCCTCTATGAGACTCCTACTGCCTTTGCGGAGTTTAGACGGGAGTGGTTAGATGACTAGGGAACGTGTCCTCAAACTACCAGTTCTGGAAATTTTTGGGCCTACCTTTCAAGGTGAAGGTCGTGCAATCGGACAGAAAACCATGTTTGTCCGTACTGCTGGTTGCGACCGTCAACAAAGGTATTGGGAACCTCTCCCTCTTTTTGCACAATCT
>NZ_JBBJZY010000032.1:0-10691 GCF_038148955.1 Streptococcus pseudopneumoniae | reverse complement strand
TTGTCCGCATTTGTTGGCGGTGTTAAGACTGCATCTCCATTTTGCTTGTGGCTTGCCACCACTTGGTCTGGTGTAGCTGCTTTTACAGTTACTTCTACTTCAATTTCTTGAGCAACCGCATCTGCTTTATTTGCTTCAAATACTTTGGCAATATAGGTTCTAGTTCCGACTTCTGTGATATTTGGTGTTTCCTTCCAACTTGCAGAAAAGTCGCTTGGAAAATCTTTTGGAACATTTCTTTCTGTGTACTTAATTCCTAATCTAGGATCATTCTTCAGATTAGTAAGTTCTTGATCTCCTGCTTTACCTACTATTGCTTTTCCTGCAAAGTTACGGTCTTTCGCTACATATATAGAAGCTGCATCACTTGTCGCATCAAAGACAGTTTGAGTTACCCTTACCGGTACAGTTGAAGAGCCTGGTAGAGTTGATTGGTCTGTTTGGCGGAGGTAACGTCCTGATGGAAGAGGATAAGTCCATTTACCATTAACAGGTACAACATCTGCATGTCCTTCTTCACCGCGTCCATCTTGGAAATGAATCGTAACTTTTGTCGCGTTTTGAAGCGCTGTACCAGAAATTGTTCTATCCGCATCCGATACCTTATCATCGTGGGTAGAAGTAATTGTCGGAACTTCTGGTTTGGCTACAACCGCATGTGAAATATCAATAGTAGATCCATCTGGGAAACCAAGCACAGCTACCTTGTTCTTATCATCTGTATTACCAGCTGTATAAGTTGTTGTTGCTGGCAGTACCGTACGATTTAGCTCTTGAATTTTATCTTTAAATCTTGTTTTGGCTACTGGTGTAAAGTTACCATTCACGATTGCTGTATCATTATAGGTGACTTTTTCAGCATCTGTTGGGTACTTGACAGTGTCACGATAATAGTCCGCATGACTCTGAATCACGACATTTCTTTCAAGAAGATTAGACTCTGCTCCTGCAGCATCTCTTGTTGATAAAACAAGAGTATAGGTACCTGGAGCGATGCGACCATTTGCTTGAGCACTAACAGAAGTTCCCTCGATGTTACGAGCGCTGTCTCGACCAGTGAATACACGAACACGAAGTTTTCCTCTATTAGAAGCGGCATAACCTACAGTCAAGCCTGCATCATCTTCCACATCCGCTCCCTTGAACAAGTCTTTCAACTCGTCTACAGTAGGCGATGGGATTTTTTGACCGTCTTGAACTTCTTTGCCAGTTGCCCAAGAAGCTGTCGGAACGGTATTGGTTGGGTCTTCAGATAAAATCCAATCTAGGTCAGAAGTACGCCCAATTGAAACCGGTCCATTGATGTTTCCACCATTATAGTAGTGAGCTCGGAACTTAACATTTCCTCTACCAGAACCAATCGTAAACGGTGAACTGTACAAAGCAGCATCTGTATCTTTGACCTGGAGGGTAACCTTAGTCATAGATGGATTAGCTGGATCTGCTTCACTTACTAGTTCTAGTTTGTTCGCCTTATCTGCATCCGTAGATAGCGTCCATGTGTCGCCGACTTTCTTGAGACCGATGTCCACTCCACCGCTAGCAGTTGTTCCTCCGATACGGATATATCCAGAAGTCGTATCATGTGGAATATGAACTGTGATATTACGTCCAGCTTGGAGTGGTGTATCGACAATCGCACGTCCCATTACAACACCAACATTCGTTGCTTCAGACTCTACATTGTTTTTCACTTGCACAACCTTCACTTGATCACTGCTATATTTGGCATTAAATCGTGATGTTGTTTGTGTAAGGAATTCATCCGCGCCAAGTGTATAAGACCAACGTCCATCAGCTTCAGGAGTTATTTCCTTAACTGCACCATTTTGTAAGGTCAATTTCACTTTTTCTGCGCCAGCCATAGCTGTACCAGAAATCGTACGAGCAGTTGACAAGAGACCTGGCGCAGATGCATTCGGACGACTTTCTAAATCATTCACCGTTGGCGCTGTTGGTTTTGAAATGACTGTTACGTTCACAGTTTCACTTGACCCATCTTGGTAAGTCAAGGTAGTTGCAACAACTTTAGTCGTTCCTGCAGCAACAGCAGTTTGTGCCTCTTTCGCTACAACGGATTGTTTGGTTGCGACTGTTACACCTGTAGCTAATTGCTCATCTGTCGGTGTCGCACCTGCAGCGATAACAACATTTTGGGTTGTCGGAGCTGTGTGTTCTGGAATATCGTGGCTTACTCTATTTGCTTGAGACTTGACATCATTTTGTCCTCTAGTAGAGGCTGTTGTGATAGCTGTATCTCTGTTTACTTTTGTGTAGTCAAATGTAACCTTCCCATTTGCTAGACTGACACCATCTGGTAAGGTTGTTGCAGATGTCCAATTAGTTCCTGCTTTAGCCAGTGTTACTGTGGTGCTGGTATTTTGTTTGTTCTTATAAGTTAAGGTTACGTCTTCTGCATCTGTTGGTAAGGTAACTTCTACATCTCCGTTTTGACGGGTAGCACTAGTCGTTGCGCTCGGTTGTTCAAACTTGGCTTTGCTTACTACTGTAGTCGTTGTGCTGTTGTCATTTGATGCGATGACAGAAACGGTTGAACCATCCACCACATTAGCTTTCGGAATAACAATCTTACGATCAAGTGAATAGGTTTCTGTTCCAGCATTTGACGTCCAGGTTGTTCCTGTTTTGGTATATTCCAATGTCTTAGGTGCTGTTTGACCTTGTGGCGTGTAAGTTAAACTCATACGAGTCGCAGCTTCTGGAATACGAATCTCCACCGAACCGTCTGCTTGAGCTGTATTTGTCAAGCCGTTTAAGCGTCCCAAAGCCCTGGTAGTTCCCGGGTTACTAATAGCTGATTTATCTGTCTTCTGTACAACTGTTACAGTTGATCCTGCTCTAGCTGTATTTGGTTGGATTTGGATTTCTCCTCTTCCGTTTGTACCATTTATAATGGACACTGTAGTGTCAGCATTGGCATTATCCTTATCCCAGTAACCTCCATTTTTCGTAAAGCCTACTGTTCTGGTATCACCATTAGCATTGACATAGGTCAAGGTCGCTTTCGTAGCGCCATCTTGTCCCACTTCTGATTTTACAACTAGGTCTTCTGGACTTTGAGACACTGTAGGTGCCTGTGGTGCTTGGGTCGTACTTGTCACACTAGCACTAAAGTCAGACGCTACATTTTGATCAGGATTAGTTGGTTGGTAAATGGTTTTAGCGCGAAGATTTGTCGTGTATGGCAACACTCCGTTTACTGTTATATTAGCCGTCTTCGTTGATGTATCCGTTTCATTTCCAGTTTTCGGTACATCTACAGAACCAATTTTCGTATCGCCGTTGTAGAGCTCAACCGTTGTTCCTGGTGTCACATTGTTAATCGTTACGGTTTGATTGTTCTTTTCTGCTTTTCCGCTGACAGACGCCTCATCTATAGACGGAGTCTTAGGTTTCACAATAAAGGTAACAGGTAGTTCTTCTTGCGCCCTACTATCTTCATAACGCTGAACTCCATCTGCACCTGGGAAATAAACCCTGATCTTATCTACTACTTTTCCTAAAGTTGTAGCAGCGCTATTTCTAAGTGCGTTACTGTAATTTCCTGCTGATTCCCAGAAAGCTTTAACCACTGCATTTTTTGGTGTTTGTCGTGGATAATCGTGCTCAAAATAATCATAAACACTACCAGTATCAAACGATGTTCCTACCGTCGTTTCTTTCGTAGGCACTGTCAGAGTTGCGCTATAAGTCGGTAGATTCACTTGCAAGTTCCGTTTAATCGGATGTGCAGCGTCATCTGTAGCATAAGAAACTTCAATATTGCCTTTTAGATTTGGATTTGCTTGACTGACATCTGGCACTCGGCCTCCTTGCCATGCAACTGTCACTCCCTGAGTTACCCCATTTACATAGCCTGCTGCATTGTCTCCATTTGCTAATTTCCCCTTGGCATTGGTATGTGTTGGTGCCTTGAGCGTCACCTTATCATAAACTTTAACTGGGACGTTCAAGGTCGTATCTGCCTGGTTAGGAACACGGACGGTTACTTGATAATTTTGTTCGCCGGCTGTCGTTGTCGTAACTGAACGAACCCATGTTACGGTTGTTCCTTGCGGTAGAGCCGTTTTTGTGCCATTTTTATCCCAATAAACATAATCTGAAGCTGTAAAGTTTGCTGCATCATCTTTGACAGTATAGAGCTTCTTGGTAGCCAGTTTATAGGTTGCAGTTTGAGCGCTACTCTCAGGAGAGGTTAAGGCTATATCTTTAGCTCTTCCTTCTGTATAGGAATAAGTGTTATTGGTTACTTTTGTGCTCGCCTTGATGGTTCCAGCTGGCAATTCCCCTCCAACAGTAACTTCTGCTAGGCTTCCAACACGTCTCACAGTGGTATTTGGAATTGTTGTGCCATTAGCAGTTAAATTCACTTCTACCGTGCCGTCTTCTGGGACGTTAGACACTGTGATTGTTTGGTTTGTCAATCCTGCTTTGTCACGCAAGTCGCTTGTAATAGTCGGAGCGCTTGGTGTCACACTGGTAACAAGCCCTAGGTTTTGCGTTTGACCATTATCGTAAGTGATTTTAATCTCTTTATTGAGACTTCCAGCCTTGGCAGTTGATGGAGCTGTCGCAGTTGTTCGACTTGTAGCGACAAACTCTTCACGTTGGATATGCGTTTTTGAACCCGTTTCTGCTCGTGTATAGCTTGAAGCCTCTGAGTCGTTCCCTGTTGTCAACTTGCCACCTTGATTAGCAGTGAAGACATCTTTGACTAGGACTGTATTGACTGTTGTATAGGTTGTAGTGACTTCTCTAGTAATAGGCTGACCGTTTCTATCCACTCCTGGATAAGTCACAACCGCTGTTGCTGTATGCGTTTGACCTGAAGCTGCATTTTTATCCGGCTCTGAGCCTACCTTCCACTCGATGGTCTTACCAGTGGTATTGTTATAGAAGTCCGATGCCGCTGCCGCAGTCGTGGTATTTGGCTTGACAAAGTCTTTCCCTTTGACCGTGTATAGGTTGTTGTTAGGGGTTACAGGTGCGACGACATCGTAGGTCAGATTTATTGTCTTAGGAATTCCTCCAGGGTTAGAAGCTAGAACTTCTATGGTTTTCCCAGTTCCTATAGACAGATCAGGATTACTTGGTGCTGTCGTATTGAAAGAACTTTTCCATAGGAAGGTTCTGTCATTGCCGATGGCAGAGCCATCTCCATAGGTGAAGTAGGTCTTAGGGTCTCCCCAGGTAGGTGTTTCCCCTTGGATAAAGGTTAAGCGTCCTGGTTTTTGGACATAATCCGTGCGAGGAACAGTAGCCTTGATGGTGCTAGTGCTGAGGCTGGAGTTGAGATTTTCAAACACTTGGTCAGTCCCTTGTTTTACCAAGGCTGTTACCAAACGTAGATTATCTGTTCCGATAGTCGCTTGTTTATAGTCAACTTCATTAAAGACCGCTTTCCCGTTATTTTGGATATTAGTAGCGGCGACTACCGTGTAGTTTTGAGCTTCCTGAATATAAGAGTTGGGGTTGTTTTGACCTCCTTTTACCAAGTAAGCTTTCCACTCGTAACCTGGCAGAGTTCTTAGGTTGGTTAAGAGTCCTGTTGCCGTCACTTGTGGTTTGCTATTGGCTTTTTCACGTAGGTCATCACTCGTCGTCTCGAAACTTCCCGCTGTCGGCGGAATAAAGAGATGGGTTTTATAGGTAGAGGTTGAGTTATCATCTGCAGTTGCTGTCACAGTCAACTCATAGACCCCACGTTTGTTGCCATCAAAACCATTTCTTTTTTCTATCCTAACAGTCGCTTCTTGGCTATTGAGTCCATCTGTAACCCACTCGCCAGGAGCTACGATATTTTCCGCACCTGTAACGACTAATTTCTTAATATTCTTAGAACTTCTGGCGATAAACTTAACACTTGTACCTGTAACAATGTCATTGGCTGGGTAAGAAATCACATGCTCATCTTTTAGATTAGGTCTCTCTGTACCCGGTATCTTTCCTGTGCTGACCCCCATTTTAAACTTAAGAGTATCTCTCTCGTTTGATTCATCAGACTCAACCGTATTATGCCTAGTAGGCTGTCCGTGTTGATCTGGAACACGGAAATCAAACCATTCTCCTTCAACAACAGTCTTAACAACGTACTTCCCTAGTTTTAGGTCAGGCACATTAAAGGTAGCACGGCCATTATCATCAGCTTTTTCACTTGCTACCTTTGTCAAGGTACCGTTAAGCTCTTTTTTGTACAGTACCAAGTCAAATCCTTTTGTACCTCCGCTAGCAACAATCCTAGCTGCACCCTCATCTTGACGACTCAAGTCTGTATCCAATCTTGGAGTTTTCGGCTTGGTAACAAAGTGGAAAGTATCAGAGTCAGTCGAACCATCATCAAAGGTTCTGACATACTTATAGCTATGAACACCCGGAGTCAAAATAGCATCTCGGGTCAAGGCATCCTTGCTAATTTCAGTCTTATCATTGGCTCTATATAAGTGCCACGTTTGACCTTGTTTTTTAGCTTCCGCTTTTCCATCTACCTCTTTTTCTAACTTAACACCATTTTCGTTAAAATAATCTCCATACGAAGTAATGTCAAAATATTTGTACTCTTCAATCGGTTGTCCGCCAGCTATTTCTGCAGATATTACCCCGTCAATTCGTGGATTATAGGGTTGGTCAGACTCATCACGTCTATTTTTATAGGTGATACCATTTTTAGTCGTTTGATAAGTATTGTAGCCTGATAAAAACTTGGAGTTTACTGTATTTTGATTAACAGGGTAATAGTGATTCCCTGCCAAGTCAAACTTAAACTTGTCCGTAGAATCTACTTCACCCGGTGTGCGAGCATACCATTGTTGGGTTAATAGTCTACGTGGGTTCCCTCCACTGTTTACATCCACCCCCTTGAGACCAGACAGGTAGCTTAGAGAAGTAATTTTGTTACTACCTTCCGTTCTAAAGGTGATTTTATAAGCAGCAGTTGGGTCTGCAGAGTAAACGCCATTTTCTATAACCCCTAGTTGAGCATAGTAGACGGTTTGCGTATCTTTCTTAATTTGGTCAAACTTCTTGTCTCCAAGTTGTATTTCTTCAGAAGATTCATTGCCCCTCTCGAAAAAAACACCTTGTTTAGCCAAGCCATTAAGGGTTGATACTTCATAATCATAAACAGAACCCTTGAATTTAGTTGGCGCTGGCGCAGTTGTTCGTTCCGGAGTTCCTTTGCTTACATTCGTCAGACCTGCAGCTTTTAAGCTGGCAGTTATCTCATCGTCATTCCCGTTTCCAGGAGATGAAAACGAACGAGTTTCAGTAGACGTCACCCTAGTAATGGTAAAGCTATTTCTAACCAAATTTTGCCCTTTAGGAAGAGTAAAGAAGAAACTCATATTTTGGAGATTTTTACGATCAGGATTAACTGTGATTTCCCAGTCAATTCCGTTTTTAACGCCTTTAGATGGATCTGCCGTTACTTTAGTGACTTTTTCCCTCAAAAACTTCAAGATATCTACCACAGGGTCATCTTTACCTGCAGAAGTTTGTCTCTTAACATTATAGTAAACATAAGTGTACTTGTCGTATGGAGATGTTGAGTCATCACCTTTATCAAAGTAGCTGGTGTACTTATCAATGAAGTAGTTTCCTGGAGCTACACGTTCAGCAGCACGGGGAGTACGTGTTCTAACAGTTCCTGCTGGCACATTGCGGAAACCTGACCATCCTGTAGTGTTGGTGCGCGGTTGGATGGTTACATTGTTTTCGCTTGGAGTTGCAGACTCGGCTGGATTTACAGGCCCTGTTACTTCTCCTGCATTCGCGTTCTTTTCACGAAGTACCCCTTCGATCAAATTACGCGATTTTTTCAGGTCTGCTAAAGCAGCACTAAAGTCTTCTTGACTGATGGTGTTGCCTTTAGAGAAGGCTTCATTGAACTTATCAGCAGCTGCCTTGGCTGCTTGGATTTTATCTGCTGATGCTCCGTTAGCTCGGAGTTGCTCAGTGATGAACTCTAATTCATCTTTTAGGTCATAAACACCATTTTTACCTTCTGTGTTGGTGTAGGTTGGGAGTTCTCGTGGAGTAGCTTGAGAGCTAGCTCCAGGAGTTGTTGCGTTCCCTCCAGCAGATGGTGCAACTTGGGTTGTAGCTGGTTCTGACGCGCTCAAGCCTCCTCTTCTACGACGTTTCCCTCCGGTTGGTTGCTCGCTCACAGCTCCGTCTGGAGTAGCGAGTCCGGTAGAGGTCAGACCTGTAGATGTGAGGTCTGTAGATGCTAGACCTGCTTTTTCCAAGATTGTTGGATTTTCTAGGGCAGGTGTCAAGGCTTGGTTGACACGGCTGATTAGGGCTTCCATAGCTCTTGTTTGCTCATCAACCTGTGCTTGCGTCGCTTTAGGGTCGCTCAAAACTGCATTAGCTGCTGCTAGACCAGCTTCCACTTCATCGTGGAGAGCCTTCATTGAGCTAAGCGTTAGTTTTTCCAACAAAGCTTGTAGATTGCTTTGAGTCGATTTGGCTGCCTCTGTATTAGCAACAGCAGCTGGCTGGTCTCGCTCTTTTTCTCCCTCTGCTTGAGAAGGTTCTTGAGCAGACTCTGACTGGCTAGAGTTAGAGTCTACCTCAGCAGGCTTAGACACAGCCTTACCTTGTTCAGCTTCCTCAGCTGGCGCTTCTTTTGCTTTTAGCTCATCGGCTGGTTTGAGTTCAGCTGGCTGGTCAGTCAGAGCTTTCTTGGAGTCTCCCTCATCCGAGGCTTCTGGATCCCCATCTGCATTGCCATCAGAACCTGTCGTAACGACATCACTTGTCGTAGCTGGAGTAATTGTCTCACTCGCCGCCACAGCCCCATTCGCAAAAAACATCAAGGCTGCAACAGCAACGCTGGCAGCACCAAAATGATATTTACGAATGGAGTAACGGAAAATCTTTTCCCCGTTATCATCACGATATGATTTTTTCATGATTGAATTACCTCTCATTTTTCCTTTCTGGAGGTACTAAAAAATACCCCCCCTTAAATATTTTAGGTATTTAAGAAAGGATATGTTTCTTTTTATTCCCATACTTGTCAAAAGACAAATTTCGAGACAGTATTATTATATCCTATTTTTACAAATTTGAACAGCAAAATGCGAACTTTTTTAGCCATATTATCACTTATTTTTATAGGTGGTTTTTGAGATTCTATTTCAGAAAAAAACTGATTAAGAAGTCTTCAAGAAAACAGCAAAATACCCTCTATCAGTGCTCTCCCTCCTGGTATCGTAACTCTTATAGCAGATTGAAATAAGATGTGAACAAATTGAGTAGGAAAGTTAAAGTAATCTCTAACAATGTTTTGGCAGTAGTTGTTTGGCGTGTGTACTATTCTAGTTTCAATCTACTATACTAAAAACGGCTTGAAAGGTTTATCACATGAAAAAGGACAGCAAAAAAAGCCAACTGAACAAAATCAAGTGACTCAAGCCTAAAAATTATATCAAAAATAAGAACTAGATAAAGCGATTGTAACAAACACATTCATTTCTAGCAATGTTTTAGTAATAGTGGTATGGTGTGGCGTGTGTACGGTTCTAGTCTCAATCTATTGTGTTTTAAAAAAACGAAGCAAAAAAGCTTCCCTGACCCGGCGAATCAGGTCTTCCATGAGTTTGACTTGCTCATCAACCTGTGCTTGCGTCGCTTTTGGATTCTCTAAGACCGCCTTAGCCTTTGCGAGATCTTCTTCGACTTCAGCGCGGAGAGCCTTCATGGAGTCTAGGGTCAGATTTGCCAACAAAGCTTCTAGGGTGCTTTGTGTCGATTTGGCTGCACTTGTGTCAGCTACTGGCGCTGATACTTCCTGATCCTTTTCCTTCGTCACTTGAGGAGCTTCTGCGTTCTCATCTATCTTAGTCTCGGGCTGAGGACTTTTAACTTCAGCTTCTGATTCTTCTTGACTTCCTTCTTCAGTTTTAGCTTCTGGAGCGCTAGATTCTCCTTCTGATTTGAGCTCAACAGGCTGTTCAACTACTGCCTTTTTCTCAGGACTCTCCTCATCTGAGTCCTGTGGATCCCCATCTGAATTTCCAGAAGGTCCAGCAACTACATCACTAGCTGTTACTGGAGACACTGCAGGGGCCTGCGCTTGCACCCCATTCGCAAAGAACATCAGAGCCGCCACCGCAACACTAGCAGCTCCAAAATGATATTTCCTTATTGAGTAACGGTAAATTTTTTCACCATTATCACTATGTTTTTTTCCAAACATGAGCATAGCATCCTTTCATTGTATCACAGGCCAACTTTCCTCAAAAGAGTACACAAAAACCCGTAACACATAATATGTCAACTTTATAGTAATACTTTTACGAAAAGAAATCAAGTATAAACCTAGATAAAAACAAGACTAAAAAAGCAGCAAAAACGCCTATATAACAGCATTTTTCTGCAATTATATATATATATATATATATGCAAACCCTTATATATCAAGCTTATTATGGATAATATTTTAAATTTAATATAAATAAAAAAACAGACCCCATCTATAGAAAGATAAAATCTGCCATTTTTTCTATATAAAATCAGCAGATTCACTCTGCTGAAAATCCTGAACATGATGTGCGTGCCCTACCACTCCGATAAGATTTTGAGAGAAAAGCTAGATACATTCCCTAACTTACAAAAGCTCCTCAAACTCCACGACGGTCATTCCCAATTGCTGGCTGGCTCAGGCT
>NZ_JBBJZY010000031.1:0-11990 GCF_038148955.1 Streptococcus pseudopneumoniae | reverse complement strand
TTGATTTGATATAGTTGATACCATCTGCTTTTGGTGCAACTGCTTTTCCAAAGAAGGCTGCCAAGACAAGAATTGTCAAAACATAAGGTGCGATTTGAAGGTAAACCGCTGGCACTCCTTGTAGGAATGGCAATTGAGAACCGATAACAGCCAAACTTTGTGAAAGCCCAAAGAAGAGACTAGAAAGCATGGCTCCGATTGGGTTCCATTTACCAAAGATCATCGCAGCAAGGGCGATAAATCCAGGTCCAACAATAGTTGTCACTGAGAAGTTAACTGAGATGGATTGAGCATAAATCGCTCCGCCAATTCCACCTAGGAAACCGGAAATAATAACCCCTAAATATCTCATCTTGTAGACATTGATTCCCAAGGTATCCGCTGCTTGAGGATGTTCACCGACAGAGCGGAGACGAAGACCAAAGCGAGTCTTGAATAGGATAAACCAAGCTAAGAATGAGAAGGCAATCGCGATATAACCTAGCAGACTTGTTGATTTGAAGAAGATATCACCAATCACTGGGATATTAGCTAAGACTGGGAAGTCAAAGCGTCCGAAAGTCTGACTTAGGTTGTCGGTTTGTCCTTTGTTATAAAGAACTTTCACTAAGAAAACAGCCAAGGCAGGCGCCATCAAGTTCAATACCGTACCGCTGACAACATGGTCTGCACGGAAATGAACCGTTGCTGCTGCGTGGATGATAGAGAAGAGACCTCCAACCAATCCTGCTACAAGCAAGGATAGCCATGGAGTTGCTGCTCCAAATTGTTCTGCAAATTCAAGGTTAAAGACAACTCCAGAAAAGGCACCCATAACCATAATTCCTTCAAGGCCGACGTTGACCACACCACCACGTTCAGAGAAAACACCACCGATACTTGTAAAGATGAGGGGCGCTGAGTAAATCAGCATAGAAGACACCAAGAGGGTGAGCAAGGTTGTAATAGACATCTTTACTTACCTCCTTTAACTTGTTTTTTCGGTTTGACAAAGCGTTCGATAAGGTAATGAACACTGACAAAGAAGATAATAGACGCTGTTACAATGCTGACAAGCTCAGATGGTACCTGCGCCGCATTCATACCAGGGGCTCCAACTTGGAGAACACCAAATAGGAAGGCTGCAAAGAGAATACCAATTGGTGAGTTGGCCGCAAGCAGACTAACCGCCATCCCATTAAATCCGACAGCCAATGATGCCCCTTGAACATAGACGTTCTGGAAGGTTCCCAGACCTTCAACAGCTCCACCAAGACCAGCCAAAGCACCTGAGATAATCATTGAGAGGATAATCGTTCGTTTGGCAGAAATACCAGCGTATTCTGATGCGTGAGGATTAAGACCAACCGCACGGATTTCAAAACCAAGGGTTGTTTTCTTGAGCATGAACCAAATGACTGCAACGGCAATGAGAGCAAAGAAAATACCGATATTCATCCGCGAGTTACCAGTCAACTCAGCTAACCAAGGTGTCTGGTAAGTTGCATTAGCCCCAACACGAATCGTTGAATCTGTACTTTGCATGAAGTCTTTAGGAAAGGCATGGATAAAGGCATTTCCTATATACAAGACAATGTAGTTCATCATGATGGTTACGATAACCTCTGATGTCCCTAGATAGGCTCTAAGAATACCTGGAATGGCTCCGACAATCCCACCAGCAATCAAGGCAATCACGATAGTTGCTAGAATCATCAAGGGACGTGGCATATCTGGATGCGACAAGGCAAACCAACCACTGAGAATCCAACCTGCCAAAGCCTGACCAGGAAGTCCGACGTTAAAGAAACCAGCACGACTGGCAACGGCAAAACCAAGACCAATCAAGACCAAAGGTCCCATTGCACGGAAGATTTCTCCAATCCCACGCAGACTACCAAAGGCTGTATAGAACAATTCTTCGTAGCCCCAAATAGCATCATAACCGAAGATCCACATGACAATGGCTCCGAGTAAAATTCCTAGGAAGACAGAAATCAAGGGAACCGAAATTTGTTGTAATTTTTTAGACATCACTCTTCTCCTTTCCCAAGTTTCCACCAGCCATCAAGACACCAAGCTCTTGTTTATTGGTTGTTTCTGGTGATACAATACCTTGAATCTTCCCATCGTGGATAACGGCAATACGGTCTGAGACGTTTAAAATCTCATCTAGTTCAAAGCTGACAACAAGGACAGCCTTCCCATTATCACGCTCTTCAATCAAGCGTTTGTGGATATATTCAATAGCACCGACATCCAAACCACGAGTTGGCTGGCTGACGATAAGGAGATCAGGATCTCGATCAATTTCACGAGCAATAATTGCTTTTTGTTGATTTCCTCCTGAAAGGGCAGCTGCTGGAACAAATTCACTGGCAGCACGAACATCAAATTCTTCCATTAGCTTTCTAGCATAAGAAGTAATATTTGAATAGTTCAAAATTCCATTTTTACTATGTGGTTCTTTGTAGTAGGTTTGAAGGGCAATATTTTCAGAAATCATCATTTCCAAAATCAAACCATCACGGTGACGGTCTTCTGGAACGTGCCCAACACTCAACTCTGTAATCTGACGTGGGTGCAAGCCTACAATTGAATCTCCTTTTAGCTCGATGCTACCAGATTCAATCTTGCGAAGGCCTGTGATTGCTTGAATGAGTTCAGACTGACCATTTCCATCAATCCCCGCAATACCAACAATCTCTCCAGCACGAACATCCAAGGATAGATTTTTCACAGCTGGAACACCACGGTTTTCATTGACCACCAAATCTTTGATAGACAAGACTACTTCTTTGGGTTGAGAGGCCTGTTTCTCTGTTTTAAAGGAAACAGAACGTCCCACCATCATTTCTGCCAAATCAGCATTGGTAGCCCCTGCAATTTCGACGGTTTCAATTGATTTCCCACGACGGATAACTGTAACGCGGTCAGAAACTGCGCGAATCTCGTCCAACTTGTGGGTAATCAAGATAATTGATTTTCCTTCTTTGACAAGATTTTTCATAATAGCCATCAACTCCTCAATTTCTGATGGAGTCAAAACAGCCGTTGGTTCATCAAAAATCAGGATATCAGCCCCCCGATAAAGGGTTTTTAAAATTTCTACACGTTGTTGGGCTCCAACTGAGATATCTGCCACTTTGGCAGAAGGATCAACAGCTAAGCCATAACGTTCAGAAAGAGCCTTGATTTCTTTGCTAGCTCCAGCGATATCTAGCACACCATTTTTAGTCAATTCACTTCCTAAAATGATGTTTTCAGCCACTGTGAAAGCCTCTACCAACATAAAGTGCTGGTGAACCATTCCGATTCCCAAGCTAGCTGCTTTAGATGGTGAGTCGAGGTTGACAACTTGACCGTTGACCACAATTTCACCACTGGTTGGTTCAAGAAGCCCTGCTAACATATTCATGAGCGTGGACTTTCCAGCCCCATTTTCTCCTAAAAGTGCATGAATTTCACCTTTTCGTAGGTGCAGGTTGATTTTGTCGTTGGCAACAAATTCACCAAACACCTTGGTAATATCACGCATCTCAATGACATTTTCGTGTGCCATGTGCTCTTCCTTTCAGAGTCTTATTTTATTTCAATAAAACTTGCTAGTTTGTCTAGTAGCAAGCTTTACTGAGACAAAATGACTTTGTCTCAACTCTTAAAAAGCGGCCGATGGCCGCTTCCTAAGAAATAACTTCCATCCATTATTTTGCAGGAACTTTTACGCTTCCATCAAGGATTTTAGCTTTAGCATCTTCAACAGCTTTTTTACCTTCTTCAGAAAGGTTAGTTGTTACCAAGTCAACCCCTTTATCTTTCAATGAGTAGACAATGATTTGACCACCAGGGAATTCACCTTTTTCTGCCTTGTTAGAAATATCTTTTACAGTTGTACCAACTTGTTTCAATGTAGATACAAGAACAAAGTTTGATTCCTTGCCATCTTTAGAAGTGTATTTACCTTCTGCTTCTTGGTCACGGTCAACACCGATAACCCAAACTTTTTCATTTTCAGGACGGCTTTCGTTGAGTGATTTTGCTTCTGCAAAGACACCAGCACCTGTACCACCAGCTACTTGGTAAACAATATCTGCACCGGCTGCGTATTGTGCGGCTGCAATTGTTTTACCTTTCGCAGCATCACCAAATGAACCAGCGTAGTCAACTTGTACTTTGATAGATGGGTCTACTGAGGCAACACCAGCCTTGAATCCTGCTTCAAAACGAGAGATAACTTCTGACTCCTGCCCACCTACAAAACCAACTTGTTTTGTTTTAGTTGTTTTTGCTGCAGCTACACCTGCAAGGTAACCTGACTCATTATCAGCGAAAGTTACGCTCGCAACATTCTTTTGATCTTTAATCACATCATCAATCAAGACATAGTTCAAGTCAGAATGTTCTTTAGCTGCTTCTTCAACCGCATTGTGAAGGGCAAAACCAACACCGAAGATTAGGTTGTAACTGCCAGCCGCTTGTTGCAAGTTGTTAGCGTAGTCAGCTTCACTTGTTGATTGGAAGTAAGTGAAACCGTTATCTTTTGAAAGATTGTGTTCTTTACCCCAAGCCTGCAAACCTTCCCAAGCTGATTGGTTGAATGATTTATCATCAACACCACCAGTATCAGTGACGATTGCTGCTTTTGTCTTCACATCAGAAGATGAATCTGCCTTACGAGAAGAGCGGTTACCACATGCAGCAAGTCCAACTGCTGCCACTGCTACTAGGCCAAGACCTAGCCATTGTTTCTTGTTCATTACTGAACCTCCTAAATAAGATGTGCAACGATGTTGCAAGTATGGATTGGTTGGCCACAAGGACCGTGCCACTCAGAGAGCGACTCAGACTAGTTTAAGTCTGTAAAAGAGTATGGAAGTAATTCCCCGACCGTCATCTCGACCGTCGATTTATCTTTTGCGACTAAAGTCACTTTTAGATCTTGTTCAAAAAATTCGACCATTACTTGGCGACAAGCACCACATGGTGAAATTGGTTTTTCAGTTTGACCATAAACAATCAGCTCTGAAAATTCTCTTTGTCCTTCAGATACAGCCTTAAAAATGGCTGTTCTCTCACCGCAATTGGTCAAAGGATAGCTAGCATTTTCGATATTCACTCCCGTGTAAACACTTCCGTCTTTTGCCACTAAAACTGCTCCGATAGGAAAGTGAGAATAAGGGACATAGGCATGTTTGCTGGTTTCAATTGCCAGTTCAATCAACTCAGTAGTCGCCATCTGCCAGTTCTCCTTTTAAAATAGCTACACCAGCTGACGTTCCGATACGAGTCGCACCTGCTTCCACAAAGGCAAGAGCATCTGCATAAGAACGAGCTCCACCGGCGGCCTTGACACCCATATCAGGTCCAACAGTTTCACGCATCAATTTGACATCCGCTATCGTAGCACCACCAGTTGAAAAGCCAGTAGATGTTTTAACAAAGTCAGCCCCCGCTTTTTGGGCCAATTGGCAAGCCAAAACTTTTTCTTGGTCAGTCAGCAGGCACGCTTCAATAATGACTTTCACTAACTTGTCACCACTTGCTTCTACTACTGCGCGAATATCAGACTCAACCAAATCAAGATTTCCTGATTTGAGGGCACCGACATTGATCACCATATCAATCTCATCTGCACCATTTTGGATAGCTTCCTTGGTTTCAAAAGCTTTCACAGTTGAAGTTGTTGCTCCCAAAGGGAAACCTACTACCGTGCAGACCTTGACATCTGTACCTTCAAGTCCTTTTTTAGCATGTTCAACCCAGGTCGGATTAACACAGACGCTGGCAAAGTCATACTCTCTAGCTTCAGACAACAAACAATCAATTTGTTTTTCTGTCGCATCTTGCTTCAAAAGCGTATGATCGATATATTTATTTAATTTCATATTCGGATTCTCCTGTCGTTTATGAGATAATTTCTATAATTTCTCGTAAACTTTGCACCCTATCATTTATTTTAACATATTTTTGAAAATCTGTAACTAGCTGAGGAGAATTTTTTCCATTTGTGTATACTTTTGCAACAATTTCTCCCTTTTGAACAGAATCTCCAACTTTCTTTTCAAAAACAATTCCTGTTTCATAGTCCAAATCATCAGTCTTGACTGCACGACCAGCACCCAGTCTCATGGCATAGAGACCAAATTCCATGGCCGGAAGAGCTGAAATGACACCTGTTTCCTGGGCAGGGATTTCCACCACATGGGACACATTGACTGGGCGATAGAGGTCTTCCAAGTCTCCACCTTGAGCTTGGACCATCTCCTCAAACTTAGCCAGTGCTTGGCCATTTTCAAGATGTTGGCGAACTTCCTCAACTGTCTTGTTTACATTTGCCAGACCAAGCATAATTTGAGCCAATTCACAGATGAAGTGGGTAATATCCTGACGGCCTTGTCCTTGTAAAATCTCCAGTGCTTCAAGGATTTCCAGACGATTTCCAATCGCTCGTCCCAAGGGCTGACTCATATCTGTAATCACGGCTACCGTCTTTCGACCAACTGCCTTACCGAGATCTACCATAGTTTGAGCCAGTTCACGCGCCTTATCTACTGTCTTCATGAAGGCACCCTCACCAACAGTCACGTCTAGCAAAATAGCATCTGCTCCTGCCGCAATTTTCTTGCTCATCACCGAACTCGCAATCAAAGGAATCGTGTCAACAGTTGCGGTTACATCACGGAGGGCGTAGAGAAGCTTATCAGCTTTGACCAGCTGGTCTGATTGCCCAATGACAGATACTCCAATGTCCTGCACTTGATTAATGAAATCTTCTTGACTGCGCTCGACTTGATAGCCCTTAATGGACTCCAATTTATCAATTGTGCCCCCGGTATGACCGAGACCACGACCACTCATTTTGGCCACAGGTACACCAAAGCTAGCAACAAGAGGAGCTAAAATCAAGGTCACTTTATCACCAACACCACCCGTAGAATGCTTGTCAACCTTAACCCCCTCAATAGCTGATAAATCAAACTCTTGACCTGTCTGAACCATATTCATAGTCAAATCTGAGATTTCTCGTGTCGTCATTCCTTTGAAATAGACAGCCATGGCAAAGGCAGACATCTGATAATCAGGAACAGCTCCTGACACATAGCCTTCAACTAACCATTCAATTTCACTCGAAGTCAATTCTTGACCATCTCGTTTTTTTTGGATTAAATCAACTGCTCTCATTCTTTCACACTTCTAAGGATATAGTATCCCTTATCTTTTTTGACGACTTCACAATTGCCAAACACATCTTCCATCTTAGACTTGGCACTTGGAGCCCCTTGTTTTTTCTGGATAACGATGGTCAAATCCCCACCAGTTCCCAAGAAATCTTTACTTTTCTCAATGATTTCATGAACCACTTGCTTGCCTGCACGGATAGGGGGATTGGAAATGACATGGTCAAATTTTCCTTCAACTTGTTCATAGATGTTGGACTGGAAAATCGTCGCTTCTACTTTATTTCGTTCAGCATTTTGTCGCGCCAAATCCAAGGCACGATTGTTGATATCGACCATGGTCACCTGAACTCCAAAAGCCTTAGCCAAGGACAAACCCAAAGGCCCATAACCACAGCCGACATCAAGGACAGTCTCTCCTTGGTTGACCTCAAGACACTTGAGCAAGAGTTGACTGCCAAAGTCAATCATTTTCTTGCTAAACACACCTGCATCCGTCAAAAAGGTCATTTTTTCTCCCAACAATTCCACTCTCAACTCATGTATGTCGTGAGCAGCGTCAGGATTTTCTGCATAGTACATTTTATTCATAACCCTATTCTATCATATTTTGGATCGAATTGTAAACCGTTTACATATCCAGAATGAGACAAAAAGATTGAAGGAAGTTGCTTTACAATAGCTCCCCTTCAATCTCTTTCAACTTTTATAAGCAACTTGTATTTCATCTAGGACTACAGCTATCATTGCCATGATAAAACAACAAATTTATTGTCTATAATCAAGCGCATTTTTATTACGATTGCTTAACCTTCAGATACTTAATTATCAAAAAAATTCCCAACAAAATGTTTAGATAAAAGCCCAACTGATAAGTTTGTGTCAGGATTTCCAAACTTGTCCAAAGACGTATCAAATCTTCTAGTGACATGCGGAAGAAATAACCCTCTGTCGCAATCCATAGGACTAAAAAGCAATAACTTCCAGCAGCAAGCCATTTCGCCCATCGTTTTTTTAGTAAGAAAGCAATCAAGAGCGAACAGATAAAGACAGCTGTTATAATGGCATGTTCCATCAAAAAAGTAAAACCGTAATAGATTTCCACAAAACGTCTACCATTATCCGCATTGGCTCCTTTTATAAAAGGTAAAGCAAAACTTAAAATAAAACAGAGTTCCAATATATAACTTTTTAAAATTTTCATGACACACCTCCTATAAGTTGTGAACCCCAAAGCCCCCTTTATTAGCTCATAAGTCAGGAGAAAGTAGCTCCTATTTCATCAATAAATTATTCATCCTCTATCTACTTATATTATATACTATTGACTTACCACATTCAAGAAACCGCTTTATTTTTTTAACTTTTTATGGTATGATAGACAAAATATCTAGGGGAAAACAAATGACCAACGAATTTTTACATTTTGAAAAAATCAGCCGCCAGACTTGGCAATCTTTACATCGAAAGACAACACCTCCTTTGACAGAAGAAGAATTGGAATCTATCAAGAGTTTTAATGACCAGATTAGTCTTCAAGACGTTACAGATATCTATCTCCCCTTGGCTCATCTGATTCAGATTTACAAGCGAACTAAGGAAGATTTGGCTTTTTCAAAAGGAATTTTCCTCCAACGTGAAAGTAAATCTCAACCTTTTATCATTGGGATTTCTGGGAGTGTTGCTGTTGGAAAATCAACATCCAGCCGACTATTGCAAACTTTGCTTTCTCGAACTGTAACTGGGGCTAGTGTTGAGCTGGTAACAACCGACGGCTTTCTCTATCCCAACCAGACCTTGATTGAACAAGGGATTTTAAATCGTAAAGGATTTCCTGAAAGCTATGATATGGAAGCTCTTCTCAACTTCTTGGACCGCATCAAAAACGGACAAGATGTAGATATTCCTGTCTATTCTCATGAAGTCTACGACATCGTACCTGAGGAAAAGCAAAGCGTTAAAGCTGCTGATTTTGTGATTGTCGAGGGGATCAATGTCTTTCAAAATCCACAAAACGAGCGTCTCTATATCACTGACTTCTTTGACTTTTCCATCTATGTTGATGCTGCAGTGGATGACATCGAGAGTTGGTATCTGGATCGTTTCTTGAAAATGCTGAGCCTAGCACAAAACGACCCTGATAGCTACTACTATCGTTTTACTCAAATGCCAATTGGGGAAGTGGAATCCTTTGCCCATCAAGTCTGGACCAGTATCAATCTCACAAATCTACAAAATTATATTGAACCGACCAGAAACCGTGCGGAAGTGATTTTGCATAAAACAAAGAACCATGAAATCGATGAAATTTACTTAAAAAAGTAATTTTCCCTTGTCAAAACGTAAGTTTTCAGATATAATGGTATAGTTAGTAAATATGGAGGTAAGAACATTGGCAAACATTAAATCAGCTATCAAACGCGCTGAATTGAACGTTAAACAAAACGAAAAGAACTCAGCTCAAAAATCAGCTATGCGTACTGCTATCAAAGCTTTCGAAGCAAACCCATCTGAAGAACTTTTCCGTGCTGCTAGCTCAGCTATCGATAAAGCAGAAACTAAAGGTTTGATTCACAAAAACAAAGCAAGCCGCGACAAAGCTCGTCTTTCAGCTAAACTTGCTAAATAAGAAACAGTCCATAGAGGCTGTTTTTTTGTCTCCAAATAGGAAAAGGTAGAAAATGAAAATTGCAATTATCGGATATTCTGGTTCAGGTAAGTCAACGCTAGCTGAAAAGTTGTCTCACTACTACTCCATCCCAAAACTTCACATGGACACACTCCAATTTCAACCTGGTTGGCAAGACAGTGACCGCGAATGGATGTTGACCGAGATGAAAAACTTTCTCACAAAGCATGAATCTTGGGTTATCGATGGGAATTATTCTTGGTGCTATTACGAAGAAAGAATGCAGGAAGCTGACCAAATCATCTTTCTCAACTTTTCCCCATTGGTCTGTCTCTTTCGGGCTTTTAAACGTTATCTCAAATACCGAGGCAAGGTCAGGGAAAGTATGGCAGCTGGTTGTCAAGAACAATTTAATTGGGAGTTTATCAGATGGATTCTCTGGGATGGGCGGACTAAAAATGCTAAGGATAGATACCAATACTTAAACAATACTTACCCAGAAAAGATGCATATTCTCCATTCTCAAGCAGAGATTGATTGTTTTTTGCGATCTTTAAAAAAGTAAACAATATAGTAGCATTTCATTAAAATCAGCATGCACTGATTGACTAAAAAAGGAAGTTTTTCATCCAGAAAGTCTTCCTTTTTTCCTTTTATTCAACAATTAAAAATAACTCGAGTAATTTATAAATCAACAATAAAATTCCCCTAGAAATGAAGAGAATCTTGTTCATAGTTTCTGAGTTAGTGATACAAAAAACTGAAGGAAGTATAGTCCTACTTCTTTCAGTTTTTTATTGTCTCAATTTAGAAAAAACTTCTCCAATCTTACCTTCGATAACTAAATCAGCTTGGCTGTCTTGAGGAGTGCTGGACTTGTTGATAACGACAAGATTTGACCCTGAAAAATAATTGATTAGGCTAGCTGCAGGGTAAACAACTAAGGAAGTTCCACCAATGATCAACAAATCTGCTTGCTGAATGGCTCGAGCTGCGCGACTAAATACATCCATATCTAGCGCTTCCTCATAAAGGGTCACGTCAGGTTTGACCACCTTGCCACAATCTAAGCAGTAGGGAACTGGACCTTCAAGTTCCAAAAAGGCAGTCAAATCATAAAAGCGATGACAGCCCAAACAATAATTACGATCTGCACTACCATGCAGTTTCAAAACTTTCTGAGATCCTGCCATTTCATGGAGACTATCGATATTTTGCGTCACAATCGCCTTTAATTTACCTGTTTTTTCCAACGACGCTAGATAATCATGTGCTAAATTCGGCTTGGCATCAGGATAGACCAGATACTTTTTGTAGAAATCAAAAAAATCCTCTGGATAGCGCTCAAACATAGTGCGTGAAACCAGTTGCTCAGCAGTAAAATGGCGACCTAGTTTCAGACTATATATACCATCTGAACTACGAAAATCTGGAATATTAGACTCTGTAGAAACCCCTGCACCACCGAAAAAGACAATGCTCTGACTTTGATCAATAATACCTTGTAATTGTTTAATCTTATCCATTTTGTACTCCTAGGAATTTTCAAGTTAAAAAGTTGAAAGTCTTGACTTCTTGTCAACTTGGCTTCCAACTTTATTTGATTATGATTTAGATATTAAACTGACTAGTCTCGGTCCTTTGACACAATTAGGCTTCCTTCAATTTCCTTATTCTTACCTATTTCAGGATTGATTCATTGTTGATAGTTATCATTTTGAGAACAAGAGAAACCATTCTGAGTATAGCCTACCTTTAGTCTGCAATCAAAGTTTCCAAACCAACCTTCATCATATCGGTGAAGGTATTTTGGCGTTCTTCTGCAGTAGTATCTTCATCTGGATTGACCAAGCTATCTGAGATTGTCATGATAGCTAGCGCATCAACATGATGTTGGGCAGCAAGATAGTAAAGCGCTGCTGCTTCCATTTCCACAGCTTTAACTCCCCATTTACCAAGCTCGATGTTCTTTTCAAAGTAGTTTGAATAAAAGACATCAGATGACAAGACATTTCCCACATGAGTAGTCATGCCCAGTTCTTTTGCGATATGATAAGCCTTATCTAGCAAGTCAAAGCTAGCGATTTGTGGAAAATCGTACTGTGGCCAGTCATTGCGGATGATGTTAGAATTTGTTGCAGCTGCCTGCGCCAAAACCAATTCACGAACGTGGACATCTTCATTCAAAGAGCCTGCAGTTCCCA
>NZ_JBBJZY010000030.1:0-12877 GCF_038148955.1 Streptococcus pseudopneumoniae | reverse complement strand
CGCTCCAGGATAGAGGCGACTGTCGTTGGTAGCTGTCACGGAAATATCACTTGTGTTTGTCGACAAGCTCCGCTTCTTTCTTTCGATAACAACAAACTCATCGGGTAACTGATTCCCCTCTTTGATGAAACGATTTTCAATACTTTCTCCCTGATGGGTCAAGAGTTTCTTTTTATCGTAATCCATAGCTAGTATAAAGTCATTTACTGCTTTATTTGTCATCTTCTACCTCCTAATAAGTTCCTGGATTGAGTTGCATAAACTCAGACTTGTTCAGCGAAATCAGCCGTGGTTGGACTAAGTGATCCAAAACTTCCTCGTATAATTCTTCTGAGACATTGCGTCGCCGTCTGGCTAGATAAGAAGTTGGAATGACCGTATTATCCAACATAAATACCTTATCTAAGTCAATCAAAGTTGGTCTTGTAAAAGGATTACGAGCTAGATCCGGCTCTTCTATCATAAAGTTCTTGACCAAACGTCTGGTCAAGAGAGCTGGTTTGAAGGTCTGATTTTTAACCAACTCTTTGTTTTTAGTCGTGCTGTTGTCAATACAAATATACATATGATTCTTCACAGCCAAATCACTACTAATACTTGGAAAAGGCAAATAAAGAGCTACAACATCTCCTCTCTTAATCAAGCAAGAGCACCCCCTTTTCTCCTAATGTAACATAGACAGGATTGACCAAGTCTTCTGATTGGCTCAGAATTTCCAAAGTTTGAGTTTGGCGTGCTGTCAATTTAGTAGCATCTTGTCTCTTCAATACAAAATGCTTGTCGCCAATTACCTTGACACTATAATCCTTCTCCAAAGCTGACTGGTAAATCCACATCAGATATTGTCTGTCCTGAGAACTCAAGAGAGAAGGATGTTCAAGTCTCCCGATAGTCTGATAAAAATCAAAAACAGGAGCCAAAGCCTGCCAATCTGACTGGCTAGTTGTCAAGGCTAGAAAAAGGGCTTTGCGAGCTGATACTTCTTGGTTTGCCTTGAGAGTTACTTTTCCCTCCAAGTTTTTTAGAAAGTGGGAAACTCCAGAAAGCAAATCTTTCTCTAACTGCGAGAAATAAAAACCTTGCCTTCCCAGACATAAGTCTCTCAAGTCGCTTTCTCTAGCAAATAAGAGTTCAAACAGTTGATAGTAAAAGAAAAATATCTGGCACTGGGTCGCACTCATCTTTTCCTTATCGGCCTCTTTTTTCAACCAGAGCAAGGGCAAAAGGTAGCTGGATTGAGACATTTCCTCCACCTCCTATTCTTTTTTCTCTGGAGCATCTGCACTAGCTGCCACTTCTTTTGACTGGATACTTTCCCACTGGTTGATTTCCTCTGAGATAAGACCTTCGCATGTCTTGACAAATAGGGCAAAAGCCTTGGTCTTTCCTGCATATTTCTCCGTTTGACATTGATAGAGGAATTTTTCCCTTTCCAGGAGTTGCGCAGTCTTTTGGTAAGAAATCCAGTGTTCCTTGGCATTATACAAATTGAGAATTCCCTCACACAGCAAGCCTAGACTGGATAAGGCAACTGAAATCAAACGGTAGCGATCACCTGGCATAGGAATAGCACAAAAAACAGCTATGAGGAAACCTGCCACGATTTCTGTTATTTTTAATACCTTATAGCGTCTACGATGTTGAACGCTTTTCTTTAAAAAATGAGCTATCTGTACGTCTAATCGCTCTGTCAAGTACATTTCTTCTGGCGTCATGTTCGTAACCCCTTTTATCTATTCATTCTATTCAAAAACTAGGATAACTGTCTAGTAGGCTTAGCAAATATTAATAATGTTGTCATGTTATTTTGGAAAGGAAGTCTCATGTTTATATCTGGTGGCAAAATATCGCTTCTCCTACTAGCAAAGTTCACCTAGTTTAATTATTATATCATAATCGGGACAAAAAAACTTACTTACTTACTTACTTACTTACTTACTTACTTACTTACTTACTCATGGTAACTTGTTTTATCAAGAATCGCAAGCTATTTATCCTAAAATGTCAGAATTATTAATTTTTTATTACATGCTTGTTTTTACCATCATGAGAAGGGAGCGTTTGGTTTTTTATAACAGAACGAAGTAATAACTGCATAAATTAGTTGAGAAATTCAAACTAATTTTTAACAATATTTTAAAAACCAAGGTCTACTATTCTAGCTTCAGTCTGCTATATCGTTTTCATTATGATTATACCTCTGTTAAGTCAAAGTTAAAATTTCCTATTTAGATAGAGTGAGCTATCCTCTATCGGACAAAATCCATAAACTCCTCCAAGAACTGAAGACCAGCACTGAAAATCCAGAACAAGTCCAAAAACTCAAGGAAGCCTATGATAAACTCAACGAAGCATTGGGACAATCAGAAAATGGGCTTGTCAATCAGGAGGTCTTTAATGCTGCACTTGAGGAGTATAAAAAGGCTGCTCATCTAAAGAAAGATGCAGAGGAAACTGGAGGAACCAGGAATCGTAGAAGTGTTTCCGGTCTTGTTTATGGGTTTGCTGCAGGAAGTACCGGGAACGAAAAAAGATCTAGGGATGATTCAGGAAGAGAAAGAGACACTCGTAATTTATATAACGGTCAAAACTTAAACGACATACCTTTAAAATATATTGCTACTGTAGAAACTGGAACTATTAGAAATATTTCTTTATCAGGGTTCCCAACGGTGGGTAAGGACGGTAAAACTTGGGCTACAATCAAAACAAGAATTGATAGTAATGGAAAACGAGCTGTTTTAACTATTACCGGTCAGTCTCCTAAAAATCTCTACGGGCTATACAATACAACCTTAACAGTAACTGAAGGAAGCGGTCACGTGTCTAGTAAGATTCAAGAGGTTCTGTATCAACTACCAAAACCAGAATTTGATGAATCTCCACTAAATCCAGGAAAGACTGCTCAACAAGATGTAGAGGGAAAAGCAGGAGAAAAACCTATAGTTAAGGGGAAAATTCCTACTCCACCAAATGGATTCTCTAGTTCTAATATTCCGCAAGGCTCTCAATTGAAAATGTATTTGGTTCAAGGTGGACATAATGAAAATTTTGGTGGAATTGAAACCTCAGCAGAAGGTTATGACATCGTTGCATGGGGGCTAGTAGGAGCAGATGGAACATCAGTATTATATCCGACTCAGTATAAAAAGCAATCCATAGGCGATAAACCGCTACGTCTTATCGTGGCTTATGTTCAACAAGGAACAGATCGAGTACTAAATAAGGACTTAGTTTCGCCTCTGTCTAGGGATTCCATTACACCGACATATCCGCTGGATAGGGATGGGGCTAAATCAACAAATAAATGAGCCGGAAGCTAGATAACACTCAATTGTAACCGTCCAATAACGAAGTATATTGAAAAATCTCCAGACTAGAGAACTCACTGACGGTTCCTAATCTGGAGATTTTTTATTTGTACTTTTCTTGTATAATAGATTGAAATAGGATACGAACACATTAATTTGACTTCCCCAATTGATTCACCTAATTCCTATTTCATTTTGATGTAACTATTTTTATCGAGACTATAACTCACATACAAAATCTTTAATTTTCGTTTTTAAGAATTTCTTCTAATTTATGATAGTCTTGGACACTATCGATCTCATAGATGCTGTTGCCTTCTAATTCTTCAACATAGACATCTAGCTCTTTGATATTATCCTTAACCATATTGTCCCAATAGAGATCGACAAATTCACCACTTGCATAGGCCTTGTCGATAAAACTAACAATCTTTTCTGCAGTTGGAGCGTCCCAGAAGGATACACCACTAAGGATACGACCAGCCTTGCTATCAACAGTAATGTCTTGAACCTTATAGTCATCTCCATAGACCAAGAACCATTCGTTGGTACAATCTTCACGATAGACACTAAAATAAGTCGAACGAGTCAAATCATTACGGAACATATTTTTAAAGAGATAATTATCGGCATCAATAACATAGCTATTGGCCAATTCTTCTTTTACAAGATAGAGAGAGTAAAAGTTATTGTAGTCAGCGTATTTATCATTGAAGACGAGGCGAACACCATATTTTTCTTTCAAGTAATCGAATTGTTCTTTAAGGTAACCAACAATGATGATGATTTCATTGATTCCTTTTTCTTTTAAAAACTCAATTTGGTATTCAATCAAGGGTTTTTGATTAACCTGAACCAAGGCTTTAGGGGTATTTTCAGTCATAGGACGCAAGCGAGTTCCCAATCCCGCTGCTAAGATAATGGCTTTCACACGAATCTCCTTTATTCTTTAATAATAATATAAACTCCAGCAATGACGACAAGTGACGTAATAATGGTCAGCATATCTAGCGGTGCACCCAAGAAAACAACTGCAAACAAGACAGTCCAAACTACATAACTCACGTTCAAGCCTGTAGCCTTGGCTGGTTGCAAGCGATTGATAGCGATATAATAAGCCAAGTAGGAAATCATATCAAAGGCTGCAAAGACAATCATAAGACCTAGCAATTGTCCATTGGCCACTTCTGCAAATGACTGATGAGAGAAGAGCACAATCACAAGATAAGATAAGAATGAAGTCACTTGACGAATCAAGAGGGCTTCGATTTCACTCAGTTCACTTTCCATAGCAAAGGAGCTAAGAACACTCTCACTTCCCCATGCAATAGCACAAACTAAAGCACAAAGAATCCCAATGTAGAAAGAATTGACCTGTTCAACCTTATAGGTCTGAGCAATAATCCCTCCAATAATCAAGACAATCCCAAACACAGTATTTTTCGAAATCTTGTGCTTCAAAAAGAAGAAAGCCAATAAAACTGAAATCGCAGGGTAAATAGCCGATACAGATGAAGCTAAGGAACTTCCGATATACTTAACTGCGTAAAGATTGGCCTGCATACCGATAGGGCCTGCTAGCAAGGCTCCGATGATCACACTAACATTGCGAATATTTAAGAAAATTGAGAGACGAACTTTTCCTTCTTTTACCAAAAGAAAAGCTAGCAAGATAAAGATACTCAAGAAATCGTGAGCAGCGGCCACCACAAAGGGCGACAAATCTGTAAAAATTGAAAAGATGTAAGCACTAATTGTTAGACCTAACCCCCAGAAAATACCTGAGAGTAGACCAAAAGAAACTCCATTTTTATTTTTCATCTGAACCTCCATAATAGGACAAACCTTTAACAGCTCTTTGATAACGATTTACACCATAGTCACCAAAATCTGCACCTTGCTCTTCTTTATAGACTGTCCATAGACTCCAAATAGTATCTTGTAAAATTTTATAAATGGCAATCTTTTCACGAGAGACAGGTGTTTGCTCACTCTCATAGTGAGACAAGAAGGCTTCTTCCTCTTGACGAGTAAATTCAGATTCTAAAAAGAGAGCAGCCAAATCCCACATTGGATCGTTCATGGATGAATATTCCCAGTCAATCAGATAAAGTCGTCCTTGTGGTGACTCGATAAAGTTTTCAGGCACCAAATCGATATGACAAGATTTTCTGTCAACACCTAAGTCAGCCAGTCTTTTCTCTAGGGAGAAGACTTCTTCTCGAACAACTTCATAGTTGGCATAAGGGATTTTCTCTTCAATCAAGGATTCATATTTTTTGATTTCTTCAAAAGGAGCAAATTCTCCTCTTAATTCCTTGCCAGAAGCATGAATGGTTTGTAAAATTGGAGCAATTTTATCAAATTTAGTCTTGATTGTATTTGAATCAAGCGTGATTGCAGATTCGATATACTCATTTACTTTGATACCAGCTTCAATATCAAAAAGATAATTTTTTACATCTAAGTCTAAATCTTTTAGTAGTTCAAGATTGTACTTTTCATCTTGACGATTGATCAGCTTTTCTGTCCCTTTACCAAAGAACTTAACGATGTATTGCTTATTTGTTGTTTTGACCAAATAGTTTTGATTGGTCATTCCCCCCAGTTGTTCAACACTGAGGACTTCCTCTTCTTCACCAAGTAGGGAAGAAATTTTTTCTTTAATGATTTTCTCCACAATTAACCTCCAGTTCTTATACTTCCCACTTAAACACGGTTTTAAAGGCTGTGTTTAAATCGGTTGCAAAGACACGGTGAATATCTTTAATTTCTCTTACAGGTTCTTCTAGATAAAGGATATTTTTAAGACGATTGGCGAATTTCTTGACTTCCATCATTTGGATTGCATTTTCAAAATCGATGCGACCAGAACGAGAGGACCCAACCAAGAGCAAGCCCTTTTCTAAGGCATCGCGAGTATTGAGATTGACTTTATACTCGCTAACTCCCATCATAAGAATCGTTCCCTGAGGACGAATGTAGCGAATCAAGTCATTAATAGCTGGTCCAGTACCATCACCACCACAACACTCAAAAGCATGGTCAAAGGCCAAATCCTCAGGAATATTATCCGTGATATAGCATTCTTTGGCAAAAGAGAAAAGTTCCAATTTTTCCCAATGACGACCAATAACCACAATCTCTGCTTCTGGCAAAGTATAGTTGATAATATTGGCAACCACAAAAGCTAAACCTCCATCTCCGATAACGGCGATTCGGTCCCGCTTGCTATGAGCAAGAGTCAATAGACGATTCATGGCATGCATACCGACACTGACAAACTCTGTAATCGCTGCAACCGTGTCTTCAATAGCATCGTAAGCCACCACACGGTCTTTAGGGAGAGAAACAAACTCTCTCATAAAGCCATCAAAGCCACTAGACAAGAAATGGGTCCCTGTCATGTAGTTCTCGTAGAATTCTTCATCACTCTGCATAGGAGGCTGATTGGGAATCATGACAACTTTTTGCCCAACCTCGTAGGTTCCTGTCGGGTCAGAAATAACAGTTCCACATGACTCGTGAATCATTGCCATCGGAAGCTTTTTATTCAAAATCTTTGGATCACGTTTTCCCTGGTAGTAACGCTGATCCGCATGACAGACCGCCATATAATTGGGGCGGATGAGGATATGATTCTCTTGGTCAATAGCCTCTTCCTGGTATTTGACATTGATAAACTTAGGCTTAGTTAGTTGATAAATTTGATTAATCATTTTACTAGTCTTTCTCAATCATACTCTTTGCAATCTTCAAATCTGTTACGGTTGTAATTTTCAGATTTGAGTATTCACCCTTGGCTAAGGCCACATCTTTTCCTTTAATGACAAAGATTTTACATGCATCTGTCAAGATTTCTTTCTCTTCAGCAGAGAGAGAACCGTAAAGGTCCATGAAGTCCTTGCAACGGAATGTTTGAGGCGTTTGCCCTTGATAAAGGTGAGCACGATTTGGAATATCTGTAATGAATTGACCATTGGTACTTTCAACGATAGTATCAACCGCTTCTACCACTGTATCCACTGCGTCATGATCTTGACAAAGTTTGATATTGTCTTGAATCATGCGAAGCGTAATAAATGGGCGAACAGAATCGTGGGTAACAACGATATCCTCTGGAGTAAGCGGACGATAAGCATCAATGGCTTCAATGATTTTCTCAATACTCGTATTGCGGTCAGCACCACCCTTTGTAATGATGATACGGTCCTTATGAAGAGGCAGATATTTATCTACAAGATCTTCTGCATGAGAAACCCAGTCTCCATGAACACCAACCACAATTTTTTCAATGCTTGGTTCCAAGACAAATTTTTCAATTGTATGAATCAAAATAGGTCGATCACCTAGCTCTAAAAATTGTTTTGGCAAGTTACTGATTCCCATGCGTGTGCCAGTTCCACCAGCAAGAATTCCTGCATAAATCATCTATTTTCTCCTTTGTCTTACTAAAAAAACTTATTCTCTCTATTATACCACAATCTAGTCCTATCATGAAAGAAATACCGGCCCTCCCGTTCTAGAATAGGAGGATTATGCAGTTCCATTATTCAAAGAAACTAGTCCATTTCTAGTAGTGACTAGGAATTCTGTAGTCATTACTAATAAATGGCTGTGAAATTTTAGAGTTCTTCAGAATAATATACTTTCCTTAAAGAAAACTTAAAATTAAGATTTGAAACTTCAAAGTGATTACTTGACTTATACTCAATGAAAATCAACAAGCAAACTAGGAAGCTAGCCGCAGGTTGCTCAAAGCACTGCTTTGAGGTTGCAGATAGAACTGACGAAGTCAGTAACATATATACGGTAAGGCGACGCTGACGTGGTTTGAAGAGATTTTCGAAGAGTATTACTGCCCTTCATTTCTTATTAGCTGACTTTATGATATAATGAAAAACGAGGTAAATTGAATGAAAAGTATAAAATTAAATGCTCTATCTTACATGGGAATTCGTGTCTTGAATATTATTTTTCCCATCTTAACTGGTACCTACGTCGCGCGTGTCTTGGACCGGACTGACTATGGTTACTTCAACTCAGTCGACACAATTTTGTCATTTTTCTTACCCTTTGCAACTTATGGAGTCTATAACTACGGTTTACGGGCTATCAGTAATGTCAAGGATAACAAAAAAGATCTGAATAGAACCTTCTCTAGTCTTTTTTATTTGTGCATAGCTTGTACAATTTTGACCACCGCTGTCTATATCCTTGCCTATCCTATCTTCTTTACTGATAATCCAATCGTCAAAAAGGTCTACCTTGTTATGGGGATTCAACTCATTGCCCAGATTTTTTCAATCGAGTGGGTTAATGAAGCTCTGGAAAATTACAGTTTTCTCTTTTACAAAACTGCCTTCATCCGTATCCTGATGTTGGTCTCTATTTTCCTTTTTGTCAAAAATGAACACGATATTGTTGTCTATACACTGGTGATGAGTTTATCGACACTGATTAACTACCTGATTAGTTATTTTTGGATAAAAAGAGACATCAAACTTGTTAAAATTCACCTAAGTGATTTTAAACCACTCTTTCTCCCTCTGACAGCCATGTTGGTCTTCGCCAATGCCAATATGCTCTTCACTTTTTTGGATCGTCTCTTCCTCGTTAAAACAGGGATTGATGTTAACGTTAGTTACTATACCATAGCCCAACGAATTGTGACCGTTATAGCTGGTGTTGTAACTGGTGCAATTGGAGTGAGTGTCCCTCGTCTCAGTTACTATCTAGGAAAAGGCGATAAGGAAGCCTATGTTTCCTTGGTTAATAGAGGTAGTCGAATCTTTAACTTCTTTATCATTCCACTCAGTTTCGGACTCATGGTTTTAGGACCAAATGCCATCCTACTTTACGGTAGTGAAAAATATATCGGAGGCGGCATCTTGACCTCTCTCTTCGCTTTTCGGACGATTATCTTGGCCTTAGATACCATTCTTGGTTCCCAAATTCTCTTTACAAACGGCTATGAAAAACGTATTACAGTTTACACAGTCTTTGCCGGGCTACTCAATTTGGGCTTAAATAGTCTCCTCTTTTTCAACAATATCGTGGCTCCTGAATACTACCTACTCACAACTATGCTATCAGAGACCTCTCTACTTGTCTTCTATATCATCTTCATCCATAGAAAACAACTCATCCACTTGGGACATATCTTTAGCTATACTGTTCGATACTCTCTCTTTTCACTTTCCTTTGTAGCAATTTATTTCCTGATTAATTTCTTGTATCCTGTGGATATGGTCATTAATTTGCCATTTTTGATGAATACTGGTTTGATTGTCTTGCTATCAGCCATCTCTTATATTGGTCTACTTGTCTTTACTAAAGATAGCATTTTCTATGAATTTTTAAACCATGTCTTAGCCTTAAAAAATAAATTCAAAAAATCATAGGAGTTTAAAATGAAACAACTAACTGTTGAAGATGCCAAACAAATTGAATTAGAAATTTTGGATTATATTGATACTCTCTGTAAAAAGCACAATATCAACTATATTATTAACTACGGGACCCTGATTGGGGCAGTTCGACATGAGGGCTTTATTCCTTGGGACGACGATATTGATTTATCCATGCCTCGAGAAGACTATCAACGATTTATTAACATTTTTCAAAAGGAAAAAAGCAAATATAGGCTCTTATCCTTAGAGACAGATAAGAACTACTTTAACAACTTTATCAAAATAACCGACAGTACGACTAAAATAATCGATACTCGAAATACAAAAACCTATGAGTCTGGTATCTTTATCGACATTTTCCCTATGGATCGCTTTGATGATCCTAAGGTCATTGATATTTGTTATAAACTGGAAAGTTTTAAACTTCTGTCTTTCAGCAAACACAAAAATATCGTCTACAAAGACAGCCTTTTAAAAGATTGGATACGAACAGCCTTTTGGTTGCTCCTGCGACCTGTTTCTCCTCGTTATTTCGCAAATAAAATCGAGAAAGAAATTCAAAAATATAGTCGTGAGAATGGTCAGTATATGGCCTTTATCCCTTCTAAATTTAAGGAAAAGGAAGTCTTCCCAAGTGGTACTTTTGATAAAACAATCGATTTGCCCTTTGAGAATTTAAGCCTTCCTGCACCTGAAAAATATGATACTATTTTGACACAATTTTATGGAGATTATATGACCCTACCACCAGAAGAAAAACGCTTCTACAGTCATGAATTTCACGCTTACAAATTGGAGGATTAGGATGCAACATTTAGAAAAAGAAGAAATTAAAGAAATCCAACTAGCCCTGCTAGATTATATTGATGAGACTTGTAAGAAACATAATATTCCTTATTTTCTCAGTTATGGAACCATGCTTGGAGCCATCCGCCACAAAGGTATGATTCCTTGGGATGATGATATTGATATTTCCCTTTATCGTGAGGATTATGAGCGTTTACTGAAGATTATTGAGGAAGAAGACCATCCACATTATAAGGTTCTCTCCTACGACACTTCTTCTTGGTACTTCCATAATTTCGCATCGATTTTGGATACTTCTACTGTTATCGAAGACCATGTTAAGTACAAGCGTCATGATACCAGCCTTTTCATCGATGTCTTCCCAATTGATCGCTTTACAGACTTGAGCATTGTCGACAAGAGCTATAAGTATGTAGCTCTTCGTCAACTAGCTTATATCAAAAAATCACGCGCAGTTCACGGTGATAGCAAATTAAAAGATTTTCTAAGATTATGTAGCTGGTACGCCCTCCGAGTGGTCAATCCCCGTTACTTTTACAAGAAAATTGATCAGCTAGTCAAAAAGGCTGCAACCAACTCTCCTCAATATGAAGGAGGAGTTGGGATCGGTAAGGAAGGGATGAAAGAAATCTTCCCAGTTGATACCTTTAAAGAACTCATCTTAACTGAGTTTGAAGGCCGTATGTTGCCTGTTCCTAAAAAATATGACCAATTTTTAAGCCAGATGTATGGCGATTATATGACACCACCATCAAAAGAAATGCAAGAATGGTATAGTCATAGCATTAAAGCTTATCGCAAAAACTGATTGAGGAAGATCATACAAACCACAAAGAGACTGGCAAAAAGTCAATTTCAGAAGAAAATGGAATAATTATTCCCACAACAAAACGCATAATCTCAAGGTTTCAACACCTGGAAATTATGCGTTTTTCTTATCTTAAAGACTTTTTATCTAACTTATTTTCCTATTTATATACTTCGAAAATCTCTTCAAACCGCGTCAATGTCGCCTTGCCGTATGTATGTTACTGACTTCGTCAGTTCTATCTGCAACCTCAAAGCTGTGCTTTGAGCAACCTGCGGCTAGTTTGCTCTTTGATTTTCATTGAGTATTAAATGGCTTCTGTGACAAAACTACGGCTTTCAAGTACCTTAAGCATGGCGTTAGCTGTATCTAGGGCTGTGAAGAGGGGCACTCCGTGTTCAATGGCTGAACGACGGATTTGCTCACCATCTTCGTCAGCAGTTCGTTTTGTTCCTACTGTGTTAACGATAGCTTGAATTCTTCCTTTGCGTACAAAACTTGGAATATCCTTATCGTCATCACCAATCTTACCAACAGGTTGGGCTTGCAATCCATGACTAGCAAAGAAGGCTGCTGTCCCTTCTGTCGCAAGGATTCCATAACCAATGTTTTGGAAACGACGAGCCAAGTCCAAGGCTTCTTCTTTGGCATCATCAGCAATGGTAAATACAACATTACCAAAGGTTGGCAAGTGTAAGTAAGAAGCTTCAAAGGCCTTATAGAGAGCTTTTTCCAAAGTCGTATCAGAACCCATAACTTCCCCTGTTGACTTCATTTCCGGGCCAAGCAAGCTGTCTACCTTAGCTAGTTTGGTAAAGGAGAAGACAGGTGCCTTGATATGAACGCGGGTGCTTTCAGGGTAAAGTCCATCTTGGTAGCCAAGTTCTTCAAGGTTTTGACCAAGAATGAGCTTAGTCGCCACCTGAGCCATAGGGATATTGGTTACCTTAGAAAGGAATGGCACCGTACGGCTGGCACGTGGATTGACCTCAATAACGTAGACTTTTTCATCCTTGATAACAAACTGGATGTTCATCATACCAAGACAGTTAAGACCAATCGCTAAACGTTTGGTATAATCTGCAATGGTTTCTTGAACCTTTTGCGACAAGGTTTGCGGTGGATAAACGGCCATTGAGTCACCTGAGTGGACACCAGCACGTTCGATATGCTCCATGATACCAGGGATGAGAACATTTTCTCCGTCTGAAATGGCATCAACTTCACACTCTTGTCCAACGATATAAGAGTCAACAAGGACTGGATGATCAGGACTAGCCTTAACCGCTGTACGCATGTAAGAACGAAGATCTTCTTCATTTTCTACAATTTCCATAGCACGACCACCCAAGACATAAGATGGGCGAACTAAGACTGGGAAGCCAATCTTGCGAGCTGCAAGCACTGCTTCTTCTTCATTTGTAGCCGTTTGTCCTGGTGGCTGTGGAATATCCAAATCTTTAAGAGCTTGCTCAAAGAGGTCACGGTCTTCGGCACGGTCCAAGTCAGCTACTTGGGTACCAAGAATGCTCACACCT
>NZ_JBBJZY010000029.1:0-13154 GCF_038148955.1 Streptococcus pseudopneumoniae | reverse complement strand
TCATCTAGATCGTTCAAATCTTCCTCAGCAACCTTGAGACTGTATCCCTTGTACTTTTCGATAGCGTTGATATGGTACATATCTTTGAATTTAATAATGTCAAAGTTCTTCTGTTTACGGTGGCTAGCAATGGTCACTGTTTGAACAAACTGATTTTTTTCATCAAACAAAGCCAACTCAGCCCCTTTTTTAAACCGTTCTTCTGCAAAATCCGTCACAGACAAGACTCGCATCTCACCCTGCAACCCCTGCGTATTGACGATTTTCCCAACATTAAAGTAGTTCATCTTGTCTCCTGTAGTCTCCTTCTTTCCATCTTATTCTGACAATTCTCGAATAATAGTCACAATTTTTTCTGATTCTGACCATTGTAAATAATGGTGATTCCCTCCTAAAATAAGTTTAGTATTGGAAGTCCAATATTCTGATTCTCTGTACTCTTTTTCTCTATAAGCCTGACAAAAAATAAATACAGGGACATGAGCTTTTATCGACAAATTCTCAAAATCTTCCTCAGTAATCTCTCCAGATATCTGAAATCCTGAATCTTGCTTTTCCAACTCTGACCCTTTTTCTTGCATTATTTCCCAGATTTCTTTATTAGTTTCAGGGCTAAATGTGGCTTGAGTTAAGTTCTTAAAATAAAGTTCAGGACCACACTCCTCAATCAGGCTCATCTTCTCTTCCATTTCTGGATAAGGATTTTCTGAAAAATCAGCAAACATGACTTTTTTAGTTGTCGGTTCAATTGCTACTAAAGCCTGACACTTAATTGGTTTGTTGAGCAATTTGCAAGCTAAAATTCCACTCAAACTATGTGCACAAAGTATATATTCAGAAATCGCCAATTCTTCAAGTACTTCATAAACCGCATCTACAAGATTATCCAGATTTTTGTCAGCTTGGTCATGAATCGAACTCCTACCTGCGTTTGGAAAATCAATTGTCAAATAACCGATTGTGGGCGGAAGTTTTTCGAGTATAAGTGAAAAATTTTCATAACTTGGTAGCAAACCTGCACCACTTAAACAAACTAGCACTTTCTTTTTCTTTTGATAAGTAACAGAGAGACTACCAATTTCTGTAGATACTTCAATCCTCTTCATAAAGAAATCCACTCATTCTGTATAATGAATTATTAAAAATCCTTATCCTTTATTTTATCACGTTCCAGGGATTTTCTCAAGTTGGAGAAAAAGTATGTCAACTCTCGAATTCCTTCAAAAATCCTTCCAAATCACGTTCATGCTGGTACTTAATGGCTGCAGTTTTGTCTTTCTCAAAAATGGTTCTAGTTAGGTCAATATGGTTGATGGCTGCGATTGCGACGGTGTAGTGAATGATATCAGCCAGTTCTTTAGCAAGTTCCTCGTTCGAATCTTGAACTCCCTCTTTTCGACCAGAGCGACCATTCAAAACCTCAGCTACTTCTCCGACTTCCTCCACTAGCTTGATAAAAAGACCTTCCTCAGTTCGAGACTACTGGTAATGTTCGAGTAATACTCTTCGAAAATCTCTTCAAACTACGTCAGTTTCCATCTGCAACCTCAAAACAGTGTTTTGAGCAGCCTGCGGCTAACTTCCTAGTTTGCTCTTTGATTTTCATTGAGTATACCTAGTCTTGTAATTGTCTAAACGTTAAATCCTTCATATCCTGCTCCTTACAAAAAAGCGAGACATTCGTCCCGCCCTTCTTATTTTTCGTCAATAACGATTCTTACTTTTTTGTCTTCAATTGGGACAGAGTAGACAATCGTTCTTATCGCAGAAATTGTGCGACCCTTACGACCGATTACACGACCCACATCGCTTTGATCAAGATCCAAATGATATTCCAAAAATTCTGGTGTATCTTCAATCTTGATAGTTAAGGCATCTGGTTGTGAAATCAAGGGTTTCACAATCGCAATAATGAGATTTTCAATCGTATCCATCTGTCAACCTACTTTAAACTTATTTTGAGAATTTAGAATCGTGGAATTTCTTCAATACGCCTTCTTTTGAAAGAATGTTACGTACTGTATCTGAAGGTTGAGCTCCATCAGCCAACCATGCAAGAACGCGGTCTTCTTTCAAAGTTACTTGGTTTTCAGCAACAAGTGGGTTGTAAGTTCCAACTGTTTCGATGAAACGTCCGTCACGTGGTGAACGTGAATCTGCTACGTTGATACGGTAGAAAGGTTTTTTCTTAGAACCCATACGAGTCAAACGGATTTTAACTGCCATTTTTAAAGTCTCTTTTCTTATTTTTTATTTCGGTGAAATAGCTAAGCTATTTAGCACATGTTCTATTATATCAGATTCCTGACAGGTGTCAAGAAAAAAACTTGACAGACTATAAAATTTTTAAAGCTTTTAGAAATTTGTTAGAAGTAGGAAATAAATGTTTGAAAGAGGCTATCAGTGAATACTATTTTAGAAACATTTTATAAAGACTATCAAGTCAAGCCCTTCATCTCATCCGATGCATTGCTTCAAAGAATTCTTTAGTTGTTTGACTATCGAGGGCTTTTATTAAAAAAATTTTTCAAATAATTGCCACCTTGGCACATAAATTCTTGCTTTCTAAATTTAAATGTGATATATTTATAACATAAAATTTAAGTGTTATATATTTATAACACAAAAAAGGAGTCTATCATGAAAAAAAGTCAAAAAATGCGTGGCCTCATTGCAATGATTGCCGTAGCTCTCTTTATTGATTTTACTGTTTTATTTGGTTCTAATCTTAGTTGGGGATCCAAGTTAGTTATTACTGGTATTTCAGTGTTAAGTCAAATTATAGCTATTTGGGGCTGGCTACATATGAAACCATGGCCTCATAAGAGTCAGAAAAGTAAGGGAAAGACTATTTTTGACTTGTCTGCTAAGCTTTACGCGATACTTATTTTTGCAGCAAGCATTTTTTATACAGTAGGGATTTGGGTTGCGACCCCAAGCGTAAGTTCTGGTATTAAAGAATGGATTTTGGGAATTGGCCTCGTTATTGAAGTGATTCTATTTGGTTTTTTCTCTTTGAAAAATGTCAAGGAAACTCCGGACGAACGCTTTTATGCTAATTTAGCAAAGGCAACTAGCTTGATGTTTGTTTTTATACTAGGCGCACTGATGATCCTAGCAATTATCATTGGGTATATGGGGTCTCTCACTCTTTACATGGGCCAGATATTTATTAGCATAGCTGCCTTGATTTGCATCTTTGCGTTTGTTTATTTTATCTTGGAACGTAGAGGATAAGCATGACCAAAGAAAGCAAGATTATTACTAATCTCAAATCTGTTCGTGAGTCTACAGGCATGACCCAACAGGAGTTAGCCGACCTCATCGGTATGCGACGCGAGACAATTCTGCACTTGGAAAATAACCGTTACAATCCTTCGCTGGAAATGGCTCTTAAAATTGCTCAAGTTTTTAATCTGAAAGTAGAAGACCTCTTTGAACTCAGACAGAAAGAGGAAGCATAATTTTTTTCGAGACCTAGTATTAAGAATTAGGAATTGAAGCCAAAAGAAAAAATCCTTTGAAAATGTGCTCTTTTAAAATATAGTAATTCTTTCGAATTAACGTTTACTAATTGTGATGCTTTAAGAGCTTTCTTAAGATCTGGTTCCCAAAATACTTTGAGTACACTTATGGCATTGATGCCCCAAAACATCTAAAAACTCTGGTGGAAAAAGGTTATGCTGTCATTGAAACAGCTTTTGATTCACTTGACCATCTGAATGCTACAATGAAAAAGAATATTTTGAAAAGCAAGGGAATTACAGGACTATCTAAGATGAAGGCTGCAGATCTGGACCAAGCCCTTCATGACAACTTTTCAGAAGAAGAATTAGCAAGTCAATTTTCAATTCGTGGCTACAAATTGACTTCAAAGTGAGAGCAGATACTGGAACAGTATCAGGACATTATTGACCGACATCCAAAAAAGAATCTCTAATCAAGCGACTTTTTGGTTGCTTGACTGTAAAACTACCCTGCCACTAATATTTGAAATCCACTTCCTTTTAGGGTACAATGGTAGAAATGAATTTTTGAGAGGAACAGAATGAAAAAACTAGCAACCCTTCTTTTACTATCTACTGTAGCCCTAGCTGGATGTAGCAGTATCCAACGTAGTTTGCGTGGTGATGACTATGTAGATTCTAGCTTGGCCGCTGAAGAGAGCTCCAAAGCAGCAGCCCAATCAGCCAAGGAGTTAAACGATGCTTTAACAAACGAGAATGCCAATTTCCCTCAACTTTCTAAGAAAGTTGCTGAAGATGAAGCCGAAGTGATTCTCCACACAAGTCAAGGTGATATCCGCATTAAACTCTTCCCTAAACTGACTCCTCTAGCAGTTGAAAACTTCCTCACTCATGCCAAAGAAGGCTACTATAACGGAATCACCTTCCACCGTGTCATCGATGGCTTTATGGTCCAAACTGGAGATCCAAAAGGAGATGGTACAGGTGGTCAGTCTATCTGGCATGACAAGGATAAGACAAAAGACAAGGGAACTGGTTTCAAAAATGAGATTACTCCTTATCTCTATAACATCCGTGGTGCTCTTGCGATGGCTAATACTGGTCAACCAAACACCAATGGTAGCCAGTTCTTCATCAATCAAAACTCTACAGATACCTCTGCTAAACTCCCTACAAGCAAGTATCCAAAGAAAATCATCGAAGCCTACAAAGAAGGTGGAAATCCTAGTCTAGATGGCAAACACCCAGTCTTTGGTCAAGTGATTGACGGAATGGATGTTGTAGATAAGATTGCTAAAGCCGAAAAAGATGAGAAAGACAAACCAACTACTGCTATTACTATCGATAGCATCGAAGTGGTGAAAGACTAAGATTTTATACTCAATGAAAATCAAAGAGCAAACTAGGAAACTAGCCACAGGCTGTACTTGAGTACGGCAAGGCGACGTTGACGCGGTTTGAATTTGATTTTCGAAGAGTATTAAATCTTAAAAACCTAAAAAATACAGTACCCACATTCGGTACTGTATTTCTTTTATACTCATTTTTAAGTTAGCTTGTTAAAATCCCAGATTTGGTCCATCCAGCCTTCATAGAAGTCTGGTTCGTGGCAGACCATAAGAATCGATCCCTTGTATTCTTTGAGAGCGCGTTTGAGTTCATCCTTGGCATCCACATCCAAGTGGTTTGTAGGCTCGTCCAGAACTAAAACGTTGTTTTCACGATTCATCAAGAGACAGAAACGAACCTTGGCTTGTTCCCCACCTGACAAGACCTGAATTTGGCTTTCGATATGCTTGGTTGTCAGACCGCAACGAGCAAGGGCTGCACGAACTTCCGCTTGGTTCAGGGCAGGAAAGGCATTCCAGACAGCTTCAAGTGGGGTTTTGCGATTGCCCCCTTCTACTTCCTGTTCAAAGTATCCAAGTTCTAGGTAATCACCGCGTTCAACTTCCCCAGCAATAGGTGGAATAATGCCCAAGAGCGACTTCAAGAGAGTTGTTTTCCCGATACCATTGGCACCAATAATGGCAACCTTTTGATTGCGTTCAAAGGTAAGATTTAAAGGCTTGGTCAGAGGACGGTCATAACCGATTTGCAAATCCTTGGCTTGGAAGATAAAGCGCCCTGGCGTACGAGCTGGTTTGAAATCAAAGGATGGCTTTGGTTTCTCACTTTGGAGTTCGATAATATCCATCTTATCCAATTTCTTCTGACGGGACATGGCCATGTTTCGTGTTGCAACACGCGCTTTGTTTCGAGCGACAAAGTCCTTGAGGTCCGCAATTTCTTTTTGCTGACGTTCGTAAGCTGCCTCTAACTGAGATTTCTTCATGGCATAGACTTCTTGGAACTGGTAGTAGTCACCAGAGTAACGCGTCAGCTGTTGATTTTCCACATGATAGACGATATTGATCACGTCATTTAGGAATGGGATATCGTGTGAAATGAGGACAAAGGCATTTTCATAGTTTTGAAGATAGCGCTTGAGCCAGTCAATATGTTCAGCATCCAAGTAGTTGGTCGGCTCGTCCAAAAGCAAGATATCAGGCTTTTCAAGGAGGAGTTTAGCCAAAAGCACCTTGGTTCTTTGTCCACCTGACAAAGAAGTTACATCCGTATCCATGCCAAAGTCCATGACACCAAGGGCACGCGCTACTTCGTCAATCTTAGCATCCAAGGTATAGAAATCACGACTCTCCAAACGATCTTGGAGTTCACCAACTTCTTCCATGAGAGCATCAACATCCGCTCCGTCTTCAGCCATTTCCATATAAAGGTCATTGATACGGGCTTCAGCTTTGAATAGCTCATCAAAGGCTGTACGGAGAACATCACGAACAGATTGGCCTTCAGCAAGGACAGAGTGCTGGTCCAAATAACCAGCAGTCACATATTTAGACCATTCGACTTTCCCTTCATCTGGCAACATCTTACCAGTCACAATACTCATAAAGGTCGATTTTCCTTCACCATTGGCACCGACCAGACCGATATGTTCTCCCTTGAGGAGACGGAAGGACACATCTTCAAAAATTGCGCGGTCACCAAAACCGTGACTCAAGTTTTTAACTTCTAAAATACTCATTTTAATTCCTTATCTTATTTTTATGTAATTGTTTATAGAGGAGCCAAGCCAAATAGCCACCCAAGGTATTGGTCCACAAATCATCAATCTCAAAGACGCGATTGAAATCAAAGAAAAAGTCCAAGACTAACTGCGTACACTCGATTCCAAGACTCACTAGAAAACTGAAAAAAAGAACTCTTTTTGTTTTCTTTAAGTTTGCAAAGAGATAAAGGAGTTGGAACATCAGAGGAAAGAGCAAGAAGACATTGAGGATATTTTGCAAAAAAATCCAATATAATTGTCCCATATCACCCACTTCGCCCAGTTTCCAGAAAGAATTGAAAGGAGTCAAAAGAAAAACCAGGCGTCCAAGATGCTGAATACCTGGAGTTTCCACTCCCACGGGAGAATGTTCTTGAGGAGTAAAACAAAAGTATACGATACAAATGCTATAGAAAATGACTCCCAAGACCAAAATATGATTATGAGTTTTCTTCATCATTAAGGATTGACTGCTGCGACTGCTTTCTGGCGGTCACGTTTCATTGTATTAGAACGCAATTGTCCACAGGCTGCATCAATATCAGTACCATGCTCTTGACGAACAACACAGTTGACCCCTTTTTTCTTAAGCGTATCATAGAAGGCCATGACGCGCTCTTTGGGACTACGGCTATATTGGTCATGCTCACTAACTGGGTTATAAGGAATCAAGTTTACATAAGACAATTTCTTGATGTTCTTGAGCAATTCAGCCAATTCCAAGGCTTGTTCTACACCATCGTTAACTTCATTAAGCATGATATATTCAAAGGTCACACGACGATTTGTTGTTTCAATGTAGTACTCAATGGCTGCGAAAAGTTTTTCAATCGGAAAGGCACGGTTAATCTTCATGATGCTTGAGCGCAATTCATTGTTTGGTGCGTGAAGAGAAACAGCAAGATTGACCTGAACTCCTTCATTAGCAAAATCACGAATTTTATGGGCCAAACCTGAAGTTGAAACCGTGATGTGACGAGCTCCGATGGCCATTCCCTTGTCATCATTGATAGTACGAACGAAATTCAAGACATTGTTGTAGTTATCAAAGGGTTCACCGATTCCCATGACAACGATATGGCTGACGCGTTCGTCTTGACCACGCTCATCAAAATATTTCTGAACCAACATGATTTGCGCTACGATTTCACCGTTATTGAGGTCACGTTGTTTCTTAATCAAACCAGAGGCACAGAAGGTACAACCGATATTACAGCCGACCTGAGTGGTCACACAGACAGACAAACCATAGTGTTGACGCATGAGTACTGTCTCAATCAGCATTCCATCTGGCAATTCAAAAAGATATTTAACTGTCCCATCAGCAGACTCTTGCACAATACGTTGTTTCAAGGGATTGACCACAAACTGGTCATTGAGCTTAGCAATCAAATCTTTTGAAAGATTGGTCATTTCTTCAAATGACTGCACACGTTTACGATAGAGCCATTCCCAGATTTGATCTGCACGGAATTTCTTTTCTCCCTGCTCCAATACCCATTCCTGCATGGTTTGACGTGTTAAACTATAAATTGACGGTTTCATTTCTTCTCCTTATTCTCTACTCACTTCTGACGAATGACAAAATGACGTTGTCCCTTGTCCTCTTTCTGAGAATGCTGGTCTTTCTGACGACGTCTATTTTTCTTATCTGCACTCGGTTTTCGTTTGGTTTGAGTCGGTTTCTTTCCTTTTCTAGAAGGCGTTTCTTCTTCCTTCTTACGCATTTTCTTGTCAAATGATGCTCGCTTAGGGGCTTCATTTTCTAAGACAAAATAGGCACAACCATAACTACAATACTCTAAAAGATAGTCTTGTAAACGACTGATTTTTTCAAGATTTTCCTCTGTTCGGTCATCCTTGTAAAACCCTCGTAGGCGAAGCTGTTCGTTGCTCCAGTCCCCCACGATATAATCAAACTTAGTTAAGACTTCTGAAAAACGCTGATTAAAAGCCGTCACATCAAAGGCATCCTTGATATTTTCCACCAAGGAAAAAACTATCCCTTCCGTTTCAACCTTGTCCCCGTGTAAATGGAACTCAGGACCAGGAAACTTGTTATAGTTGTATAATTCAGGTGCAATTTCTTTTCGCATAGATATCCTTTTTCCACGATTACTTAATACTTTATTTTACCATAATTTCTAGCAGTTAGCACGTTTCTCATAAAAATGAAAAAAGTCTGACGATTTCGTCAGACCAGAATCATATAACCTAAAAAAGAGAAGAACAATTCTTCCCTCCATATACCATTATTTAGCAGCTGCGTACAATTCATCTACTTTGTTCCAGTTGATCACTGAGAAGAAAGCTTTGATGTAGTCAGGACGCACGTTGCGGTATTTCACGTAGTAAGCATGTTCCCAAACGTCCAAGCCCAAGATTGGTTTTTTACCTTCTGAGATTGGTGTGTCTTGGTTTGCTGTTGAAGTCACTTCAAGTTTACCTTCTTTGTTGACAACCAACCATGCCCATCCAGAACCGAAACGAGTTGTTGCTGCTGCAGTGAAGGCTGCTTGGAATTCTTCAAATGAACCAAATGTTGCATCGATTGCTGCTGCAAGTTCTGCTGATGGAGCTGTTTTTTCAGGAGTCATCAATTCCCAGAAAAGAGCGTGGTTCAAGTGTCCACCACCATTGTTGATAAGCGCTTGACGGATATCAGCTGGGATAGATTCTACATCAGCAAGCAAGGCTTCAAGATCTTCACCGATTTCAGGGTGTTTTTCAAGAGCTGCATTGGCATTGTTGACATAAGTTTGATGGTGTTTGTCATGGTGCAAGTGCATTGTTTCCGCATCGATGTATGGTTCCAAAGCGTCGTATGCATATGGAAGATCTGGTAAGATAATAGCCATCTGTAATACCTCTTTTTCTTTCTATATGAAAATGATAACGCAAACATTCACTTTTTTCAAGTTTTTTGCTTATAGAAAAGGAAATCACTGAGATACTTTCTAATAATACTCTTCGAAAATCTCTTCAAACCGCGTCAACGTCGCCTTGCCGTAGGTATAGTTACTGACTTCGTCAGTTTCATCCGCAACCTCAAAAACATGTTTTGAGCTGACTTCGTCAGTCTTATCTACAACCTCAAAGCAGTGCTTTGAGCAACCTGCGGCTAGTTTCCTAGTTTGCTCTTTGATTTTCCTTGAGTATAAAACAAGCAAATTAGCAAGAAACCCATGACAAAATAATAATCTTGACACGGGTTATAGTTTCAAAAAAAGTCAATTGACCTGACTAGCAATCTGTAGGAGTGCCTTTTCAAAAAGGAAACCTTTTTCATAAAGACCTGTCTTAATCTGATAGTCTGTCTCAATCAAATAGGAAATAGCTTGCTTCAAAAAGCTCAAGGAAAGTCCTCGCGAATCCCTCAGCGCAAATTTGATTTGATAGGGATTTGGATTACGTCCGAGAAAACTGCCTAAACTACTTGCTATCTGCGATTCTGTTTGCCCAGACTCTGACAAAATTTTCACCTGAGTAAAAGTCCGAAATTGTCCCAGCATGACTGCAATCAGTTTGATTTCATCTTCCCCTTGCAAGGTCAAGTCTCTCACCAAATCGCGCGCCTGATCCATCTTTTTAGTCAGAATAAACTGAGTTAAGTCAAAGATATTGTCCTGCAAGGTCTTAGGAATTGCCTCGACAATGTCCTTTTCCTCAATCACCCCATCTGATTTATAGGACTGTAAAAAGAGGAGATTTTTCTGAATTTCGCTAAATTGAAAACCCGACTTGATGAGGAGATTTTCAAAAGAATGATTGGTAAACTGCAGACCTTGTTTCTGGCTCCACTTTTGGAAATACTGGCGCAATTCTTGTTCTTTGGCTTCTACTGCATCAAAGACCTTGGCATCACGCTTAAGTAATTTAACTAACCGTCTTTTGCTATCCAGCTTTCCTTCTGCAAATATTATCAACTTGGTTGTTGGCGAAGGATTGTCAAGGTATTCCTCAAACGACTTAAGCTCATCATCTGTTAAAAAGCGTTTCTTGGCTGTTGTCATATCGACAAAATGGTCTAATATCACGATTTTTTCATCCGCAAAGAAAGGAAGACTGACCAACTCCAGTTCCACATCCTTGTAAACTACTTCTTTCATATCAAAGTAGGCAAAGTTTAGGTCGGCAGAATCATAACCAATCTGTTTCAACACTTGACTCTTCATCACTTCAAACTGACCCTGATCTGTCCCTGTAAAAAGGCTCAGGTTCGGTAAATTTGCTAAAGTCAACTTCTGGCTTTCTTCAATAGCTAGCATCGTCTCTCCTTTCTTCTGATTTTTTAATGAATTTAATCGATATAGCGCAATTTCCCACGGAAATCTTCTAGGCTTTCGTACCCTTTTTCCGCCATGATTGCTTTCAGTTCATTAGTAATACGATCAAAAGCACCAACTCCTTCTTTGTGAAGGGTGGTTCCCACCTGCACCATACTTGCTCCACAGAGGATATGTTCAAAGGCATCACGACCAGTCAAAACGCCACCTGTTCCGATAATTTGGATTTGAGGATTTAAGCGTTGATAAAAGGCATGAACATTGGCTAGAGCAGTCGGTTTGATATACTCTCCACCAATGCCACCGAAACCATTTTTAGGACGAATAACGACGGACTCATCTTCTATATATAGGCCGTTTCCGATAGAGTTGACGCAGTTGACAAACTTAAGAGGATACTTGTTGAAAATAGCTGCCGCTTGGTCAAAGTGAACAATATCAAAATATGGTGGCAATTTAATTCCAAGAGGTTTGGTGAAGTAGGCAAACACCTCTGCCAAAATCCGGTCTGTTGTCTCAAAATCATAGGCAATCTGAGGTTTTCCTGGAACATTTGGACAGGAGAGGTTTAGCTCAGTCAGACCACGAAAATCACTCTCTTGGACTTTTTTCAAGATAGTATGGGTTTCCTCAGGAGACATGCCAACTAGAGATAAGAAGAAAGTTCGATTTGGCTCTTTTTCCTGCAGATCCAAAAGGTAGTCCAGATAGTAGTCTAAGCCCTTATTTGGCAAACCCATAGAGTTGATAGAACCAAGTGGAACATCTTGATAACGTGGTTCAGGGTTCCCCTGACGAAAGTCCAAGGTCGCAGTCTTTGTGACAAAGGTTCCTGCAACTGAGTTTTTAACCCCTTCTAGCTCCTCTATCGTCATACAAGCCACACCTGCTGCATTCATCAAACAATTGTCAAACTCAAAACCAGCAATTTGCGTTTTCGTTGATACCATGATTCTGATCCTCCAGATTCCTTTTATTGCTAATATTATACCACAGTTTTAATTCTAGGTTTACTAGATTCTATGGTTCTATCTATTTATTCGGAAAAGAAAGTCTAGTGCAGAAGTCATGCTATAGAAACAGCTAGTGTATTGGAAGTTTGAACAAGGCTTGGGTAACAGACTTTTGAATGAAGTCCAAGCAACAAGGAGAAATCTCAACCATTATCATTTTTAAAGAAATACATGTAAATCTCTACTTTCGCAAAATGGATTTTCAGAACAGTATCCCAGTATAGTTAAAAAAACTATAAAAAAGAGGGGATTCCCTCTTTCTTCAATTCATTTATTTTACTGCTTCTTTCAAAGCATCTACCTTATCCAAACGTTCCCATGGAAGGTCAATATCTGTACGTCCCATGTGTCCATATGCCGCTGTTTGACGGTAGATTGGACGTTTAAGATCCAGCATTTGGATAATTCCTGCAGGGCGAAGGTCCAAGATTTGACGAGCTGCTTTTTCAAGCTTACTTTCAGCTACTGTTCCTGTACCGAAAGTATCGATACGAACAGAAACAGGTTGCGCAACACCGATAGCGTAAGCCAATTGTACTTCCGCCTTCTTAGCAAGACCCGCTGCAACAATATTCTTGGCAATATAACGAGCTGCATATGACGCAGAACGGTCCACCTTAGTCGCATCCTTACCAGAGAAGGCACCACCACCGTGACGAGAGTAGCCACCATAGGTATCCACTATAATCTTACGACCAGTCAAGCCTGAGTCTCCTTGAGGCCCACCGATTACAAAACGACCAGTAGGATTGATGAAGAATTTTGTTTGCTCATCCAAGTAAGAGGCTGGAATAACCTCTTTGATAACCTTATTAATGACATCATTGTGAATTTGTTCATTGCTGACTTCTGGATCGTGCTGAGTTGAAATAACAACTGTGTCCACACGTACTGGACGGTCATTTTCATCATACTCAACCGTAACTTGTGATTTAGCATCTGGGCGAAGATAGCTAATTTCCCCAGACTTACGAAGTTCTGCCAGACGACGAACCAATTTATGACTGAGTGAAATTGGCAAAGGCATGAGCTCTTCTGTTTCATCCACTGCAAATCCAAACATGAGACCTTGGTCTCCAGCCCCAATCAAGTCCAGTGGATCTTGGTCTGCATTTCCACGGACCTCCAAGGCTTCGTTAACACCTTGGGCAATGTCTGGTGACTGCTCAACAAGTGACGGATGAACTCCCACTGTCTCAGCAGAAAAACCATACTCTGTATTGGTATAACCAATCTCTGCAATGGTATCACGCACCACACGGTTAATATCCACATA
>NZ_JBBJZY010000028.1:0-13908 GCF_038148955.1 Streptococcus pseudopneumoniae | reverse complement strand
AATTTAGAAGTGAATATCATAAAAAGGAGGGTTAGTCATTTCCTCCTTTTGTGTTTTTTATAAGTTGTTTTCTATAGAAATCTTACATCATGCCGCCCATCATGCTTGGATCCATTGCTGGAGCCGGAGCTACTGGTTCTGGTTTATTTGCTACGACTGCTTCCGTAGTCAAAATCAAGCTGGCTACAGACGCTGCATTTTGAAGGGCTGAACGGCTCACTTTAACTGGGTCGATAATCCCTTGATCAATCATGTTGACCCACTCGCCAGTTGCTGCATTGAAACCTGTACCAATCTCGGCATTTTTCAAACGATCGATAACGATAGAGCCTTCAAATCCTGCATTGTGGGCGATCTGACGGACAGGTTCTTCCAAAGCACGGAGAACAATATTACGTCCTGTTGCTTCATCTCCTGTCAATTCCAAATCAGCCACTGCTGGGATAACATTTACAAGAGCTGTTCCACCACCAGCAACGATTCCTTCTTCAACAGCTGCACGAGTAGCGTTGAGGGCATCTTCGATGCGGAGTTTCATTTCTTTCAACTCAGTTTCAGTTGCAGCTCCGACCTTGATGACTGCTACACCACCTGACAATTTCGCCAAGCGTTCTTGCAATTTTTCACGGTCAAATTCAGATGTTGTAGTTTCGATTTGAGACTTGATAACTGCAACACGGTGAGAAATCGCTTCAGAATTTCCAGCACCTTCTACGATAACCGTGCTATCTTTGTCCACAGTTACTCTCGCTGCTTGACCAAGTGCTTCAATTGTAGCATCTTTCAACTCAAGACCAAGGTCTTCTGTGATAACTGTTCCGCCCGTTAAGATGGCAATGTCTTCAAGCATGGCTTTGCGACGGTCACCAAAGCCAGGTGCCTTGACTGCTACCACATTGAAGGTTCCACGAATCTTGTTCAATACAAGGGTTGGAAGAGCTTCACCATCCACATCATCCGCAATAATCAAGAGCGGACGATTGCTTTGGAGAATACTTTCCAATAGTGGCAAAATTTCTTGGATATTTGAAATCTTCTTATCAGTAATCAAGATGTATGGATTTTCAAGATCAGCTACCATTTTTTCGCTATCTGTCACCATGTACTGTGAAAGGTAACCGCGGTCAAACTGCATTCCTTCCACAACTTCAAGTTCTGTTTCCATACCACGTGACTCTTCGATAGTGATGACTCCATCTTTGCCAACTTTTTCCATAGCTTCAGAAATGTACTCACCGACTTTTTCAGAACGAGATGATACGGCAGCAACCTGAGCAATAGCTTCTTTATTGGCAACTGGTATGGCATTATTTTTCAAGGCTTCTACTGCTGCGGCAACTGCTGCTTCAATCCCACGACGAATGCCGATTGGATTTGCGCCTGCTGTGACATTTTTGATTCCTTCGCGGACGATCGCTTGGGTCAAAACAGTTGCAGTTGTAGTCCCGTCACCTGCGATATCGTTGGTTTTTGAAGCTACTTCTGATACCAATTTGGCACCCATATTTTCAAAATGGTCTTCCAACTCGATTTCTTTGGCAATGGTCACACCATCATTGGTGATGAGGGGTGAACCGAATGATTTTTCAAGAACGACATTACGACCTTTTGGTCCCAAGGTTACTTTAACAGTGTCTGCAAGGATATCGACACCACGGACCATAGCTGAACGAGCATCAGATGAAAATTTAATTTCTTTTGACATACTTACTTTCTCCTTCTATTCTTCAATGATAGCCAAAATGTTAGCTTCGCCAACGATGATGTACTTTTCATCGCCATCTTTGACATCAAGACCTGCGTGAGCTTCAACTAAGACACGGTCGCCAGTCTTAACGCTTGGGGCAACCAAATCACCGTTCAAGGTACGAACCCCTTGTCCAGTAGCCACAACTTGAGCTGTTTTGGTTTTTTCTTGGGCTGAGCCTGCAAGGACAAAGCCTCCAACAGTTTGTTCTTTTTCTTCTACTTTTAAGACCACACGGTCCCCTAATGGTTTCAACATCTGATTTCCTCCATAATGAGATAGATACTATTAGCACTCTTTACACCCGAGTGCTAATTCATAGTTCTATTGTATCACTTGGTCAAAAATAGTCAAGAAAAAAGTCTGACTTTCTCAAGATAAAAAGCCTGAGACCAACTCAGACTTTTCAATGCTTAAAATGGCAATTCCTCCTCTTCCAAAACCAAATCTGCCAAATCCTGCCCTGCGTTATTTTCACGCATGGCACGTTGGGCACGACTTTCCAAGAGTTGGAATCCTGTGACAAGAACTTCGGTCACATAGTTCATCTGACCATTTTTCTCGAAGCGACGGGTACGCAATTCTCCATCAACGGAAATGAGACTGCCTTTGGTTGCGTAGCTTGCCAAGGTTTCTGCTAGTCTGCCCCATAGGACAATGTTGACAAAGTCAGCTTCGCGTTCCCCATTCTGGTCTTTGTAACGACGGTTCACAGCAATGGTTGCTCGCGCTACTGACTTGTCATTATTGGTTTTGTGCAATTCTGGTGTAGACGTTAAACGTCCAATCATGATAACTTTATTATACATATTTTCTTCCTCCTACTTATCTATTCGCAGGAAATCAAAAAAAGTTACAGAAATTTGTAACTTTTCGAGAAAATTTTTTATTTTTTATGAACCATGAAACCTGTCGCCTGTTGATTGGCCATAATGGTCATATCTGTAATCTGCACACGGCGAGGTTGACTGGTCACATAGACCACTGTGTCTGCAATATCCTGAGCTTGCAAGGCTTCGATTCCCTGATAGACCGCCTCAGCACGCTCTTTGTCACCATGAAAACGTACTGTAGAGAAATCTGTTTCGACAATCCCTGGCTGAATGGTCGTCACCTTGATGTCCGTTGCGATGGTATCAATTCGCAGTCCATCTGAAAAAGTCTTAACTGCCGCCTTGGTGGCTGAATAGACAGCTGCACCTGCATAGGCATAAATTCCTGCGGTTGACCCCATGTTGATAATATGACCCTGATTGGCTTTTACCATTACTGGCAAGAAAGAGCGAGTAACTGCCATCAAACCTTTGACATTGGTATCCAACATGGTCAGCATATCCAATTCTTCATAGTCTTGATAGGGTGCTAAACCTAAAGCCAAACCGGCGTTATTAACCAAGATGTCAATCTTCCCTATCGTTTCTAGAATATCAGAGCAGACAGTCTTTACCATGGTCATATCTGTCACATCTAGTGGAAAGGTCCAAACTGTTTGATTTGGATAGGTTGCTGCAAACTCTGACTTGAGAACCTCTAATCTGTCTGTCCGTCGTCCTGTTAGAACAACATTCTCCCCCTGCTCCAGATAAGCACGCGCAATCGCTTCACCAATTCCTGATGTCGCTCCTGTAATCACTACATTTTTTGCCATTTTATTTCCTTCTATCTGGTTTATCAGATACTGACAATTTCTTAGGCAGTCCAGTGTTTAGCTGGATCAAATGGAGTTCCAACAACTTGGTCTTCTGATAATTCAATAATACCACGTTTTTGCGGAGCATTTGGCAGATGCAATTCACGAGGGCTGCACATCATGCCAAAACTCTTTTCGCCACGAAGTTCGCCTGGGAAAATGAGATTGCCTTTTGGCATCATAGCTCCAGGAAGAGCCACAATGGTTTTCAAGCCAAGACGCGCATTAGGAGCCCCTGCAACTATTTGCACTGTCTTGTCACTTGCGACTGCAACTTGGCAGATGTTGAGGTGGTCACTATCAGGATGGGCTACCATCTCGACAATCTCACCAACAACAAACTTAGGTTCCTTATCATTGATAATTTCTTCTGTAAAACCTTCCGTTTGCAACTCTTGGTTCAAACGAGCGACTTGCTCATCTGTGAAAAAGACTTGACCGCGCTCTGCAATTTCAAAGAAACTTGAAACTTCGAAAATATTCCAAGCTACTGTTTCCCCATTATCTTTAAGAAAAACACGGGCTACCTTGCCTTTGCGTTCTACATCCAGTTTAGCATCTCCGCTATTTTTAACGATGACCATAAGGACATCACCGACATGTTCTTTGTTATATGTAAAAATCATTGTTTCCTTTTTTCTCCTATTTTAGTCCTGCTAAAAAATCGTTAATTTGTTGCTTGCTTTTACGGTCGCGATTGACAAAACGGCCGATTTCCTTGTCCTTTTCTAGAACAACAAGGCTAGGGATTCCATAAACATCCCAAAGTTTGGCCAAATCCATATACTGGTCTCTATCCACTCGAATAAAGGTAAACTCTGGATTGGTCTCCTCAATTTCTGGTAAGGCAGGATAGATATAACGACAATCGCCACACCAGTCTGCTACAAAAAGAAAGACCTTCTTCCCATCTTTTTCTACTAAAGATGCTAATTCTTCTAAACTTGCTGGTTGTATCATAAGACTTCCTCCTCATAGACCAGGTCTTCATTTTCATAGACAAAGGTATAATGACGGCCATCCTCAAAAATGACGCCACCAACCAAGCTCTCCAGACTGCTTTCATAAACTTGAACATAGAGGGTCGCAATTCCCCCCATGTCTGAAAAATGGTCTCGCACAATCGCTGTCAACTCTTCCTGAGTCTTCATTAGCTTGCGGTCATCTGCAACTTTTTTCGTAGCAAGGGCAAGGCTTCCAATACCAAGCAGAGCCAAGCCTGCCATCCACATTTTTTTAGCTTTCATACCATTCATTTTAACACAAAAAACGCCTCAGGACAAATGAGGAAGCAGCAGAAAAGCAAGTAAAAAGCCTCTTCCTTGCAGGAAAAGGACTTTTTATTCTTATTGCCAGGCACCTGAGTTGTCAACGTAGTAACCATCAGGTGTGTAGGTATTGCGAAGCATCTTACCTGATGAAGCCAGATAATACCACTTACCATTGTCTTTGACCCAATCATTCGCAATCATGGCACCAGAAGAACTTACATAATACCATTCTCCCTTGTCATAAACTCAAGTGCTTGCTTTCATGGCTCCTGAGCAATTAAAGGCCAAAAACTGTCCAATATCATTCATTTTTTTAAAAACATTTGACACTACATCATCCACGCTGTAGGACATAGATACATCAAACGTAAGAGTCAAAATATCGAAAAATATACAACTTTTAAAGGCAACATTTCATTTTTTAAAGTCTAACAACCATAGAACTGAAATCAGAGCAAGGCATCAATTTCCTACTCTTAGTACGCCTATTTTGATGATTGAAGTGAAGATTTTTTTATTTAACGTAGACAATCTCCAACTTCCCAAAAGCCACATCTCCACGGATAATCAAGGTTTTCCTGGTTGGCGCTAAAGGAGTATCTGCCTTGGCTACGCCACAGAAAGTTTCTACCTTTAAATCAACTCCCCAATGTTGAGGAACATAGATAACTGCATTCCCAAAACCGACTTCCACTTTCAGGGTTGCGGTATCTCCTAAAATCTCTGCATTGTCATAATATATCTTGGCATTGCCAAAACCAACTTCTACTTGATCCTCTACCAGTTCTTGCTCTTGCTTGTAGAAAGTTCCACTTCCAAAAGCGACTTCCTTATCTGTAAGAATGGTCTTTTCACCATCATACCACCATTTTTTCCCATTCCAAGTTCTGTTAGAATGAGTGAGTGCGCTGACACCCATTACGATTAAAATACTTGCCCAAACAAGCGAAACAGGAGATAGCTGAATCCAATCATAAAAAAGATTCACTATATTTAATGCTGTTAATGCTAAAAAAGTAGCACTTGTCCAATGGTGTCTAAGGAAAGATTCTATTGCCTTATAAAAGAGAAAAGCAACAAAGATGAAGGGAGAATACTTCGTCTCCAAGGATGGGACACCATAATGTCCCTGTAACAAAATCCATGCCGCCAAAATGAGCAACACAATACCAAATGCTTTCTTTTTCATGTTCTTACCTCATGTTTCTTAGATTTTCTTTTAGGAGGGATTGGTAATGCCGTGAGACATGAACCTCCTTGTGGGTCTGATAAAAGGAAATGGTGCCCGTTCCTGAAAAGGACTTGTCCACCGAATAGACTTGCCGAATATTAGCAATAGTTGACTTGGATACCCGACTAAAATAGCGAGGAAGGATAGCCTCCAACTCATAGAGTTTAAGCCGAACCTCGTAGGCATCTTTCTGGGTATGAGCATAAATCTTGCTATCTTCCGTCTCAAAGAAGAGAATTTCCGACAAGTCCAGATAATATTCACCCGTCCCCTTGTAAAAAATCAACCTAGGAGACTTGGATTCTTGCAAGAGGCGCTGTAAATCCGCAATCTCATCTGTCAAGGCCGCTGCCTTGATGACAATTTCAGTTTCCTCTAAATTTCTGTCAATTTCGATTCGTAACTTCATTCCATCTCCTTTCTGACTCTACTATATCAAAGCCAAAATAAGAAAGCAAGAGCAAAAAAGCAAGTGGTTACTTTAGACCCGTAAGTGGTTGTAAGGCTACCCTAACTTGCAGATCAAAATAGAAAGAAAATCACACCCCACACAAGACCACAAATATAACCAACTACTACATCCTTTGGAAAATGCACTCCACCTGAGACTCTCACGAGACCGAGGATGGCTGACAAGACCAACAAGATAAAGCCTACCAATAGACTAGCATGTAAGCATGCCATGGAGATAATGGTTGCTGAAAAGACATGACGACTGGGCATAGATTGACCAGGACTATCTCTGTCAAGCAAGGGTTTAATATCCCATTCCTCATAAGGCCTAGGGGCATTGATTTTCTTACGAAGAAAGGACAAAATCACAAAACCTGATGCAGGGACAAACACATAAATCAAGACCTGTTTTCCAAGGCCTTCTTGGAGATAAGTAGTGGCTAACAAGGTCAGATAAACTATAGGCATAACTACTGTCATCAACCGATTGAAAGTTCTTAACAAGCTCAGAAGAAAGGGCTTATTTTCAATGTTAGCAGACATGCGGCCATACCATTCTTGATAATTTTTCATATATTTTCTCATCACTTACTCAAATTTTACTTGCAGGGAAGCACTTATCTTCTAGTATAGTGCAGAAAAAGAAGGCCGTCAAGCCTTCTTTGGGTTTATTCTTCTACTTCGTCTTCTGTAAATTGACTGTTATAGAGGTCAGCGTAGAAGCCTCCTTGTACCATCAGCTCATCATGATTGCCTTGCTCGATGATATTTCCATCTTTCATGACAAGAATCAAATCAGCATTTCGGATAGTAGACAAGCGGTGGGCGATGACAAAGGAAGTTCTTCCCTCCATCAATCGGTCCATGGCTTTCTGGATCAATTCCTCTGTACGGGTATCAACCGAAGAGGTCGCCTCATCCAAAATCAAGAGTGGCGCATCTTTCAGCAAAGCACGAGCAATGGTCAAGAGTTGTTTTTGCCCGACAGACAAGGTCACTGTATCATCCAAGACGGTATCGTAACCATCTGGTAAGGTCATGATAAAGTGGTGAATCCCTACAGCCTTGCTGGCTTCAATCACGCGCTCATCACTAATCCCCTTTTGGTTATAGATGAGATTATCTCGGATAGTACCTTCAAAGAGCCAAGTATCCTGCAAGACCATTGAAAAGGCATCGTGTACTTCCGAACGCTTCATCTCTTTGGTATCCACACCATCGATACGGATACTGCCCTTATCAATCTCATAGAACTTCATCAAAAGATTGACAATGGTTGTCTTCCCAGCCCCAGTCGGTCCGACAATGGCAACCTTTTGACCTGCATGAGCAGTCGCAGAAAAGTCATGGATGATGGTTCGCTCTGGTGTGTAACCAAAGGAAACTCGATCAAAGACCACTTGACCTTTCATATCGCTCAATTGTCTTTCTTTATGGGATTCATCTTCCATTTCCTCTTCACCTAAGAATTCGAAGACACGACCCATGGCTGCGCTAGCCTGCTGAAGACTGGTAATCCCTTGAGCAATTTGTGAAAGAGGCTGAGAAAAGATACGAACGTAGGCCATAAAGGCAACGATAATCCCAATACTAATCTGCCCATTCAAGGCCAAGACTGCACCAACGATAATCACTAGGGCATAGCTAAAGTTCCCAATGAACATCATAATAGGCATCATAATCCCTGAAATAAATTGAGATTTCCAGATACTATCATACAGACGATGGTTTAAGGTCGCAAATTCTTCTTTGGTACTCTCGATAGCATTGTAACTGGTCACCACATTATGACCAGAGTACATTTCCTCCACATAGCCATTGACAGCCGCCAAATCCTGTTGCTGACTCTTAAAGAAACCCTGTGATTTGCCCATAAAAACGGACACGAAAGCAAAACCGATTAGAGTTGAAACAACCGTCACCAAGGCTAAAATCCAGTTCATCCCAAACATGGTCACCAAGACTGCTACGACCAATAAAGTGGATGAAAGAACTGTCCCCAGACTTTGATTGAGGGACTGGGCTGCAGTGTCAACGTCATTGGTCACACGAGACAAGGTATCTCCTTGAGAATGGCCATCAAAATATCCCAATGGAAGGCGATTAATTTTCTCTGCAATCGCTCTTCTCAAACGCTCTGAAAAACGTTGAATGGCTGTTGTAAACAGAAAGGCCTGCAAATAATTTGATAGAAGCCCGATTACATAGATGACAGCCAAAAAACTACCAATGGCTGCAACCGCCGCGACATCCACACTTGTTTCCAGACCACTGGCAATGATATTGGTCATTTCCTTGATACGAGTTGGCCCATAAACAGTAATGATATTGGATAGGATTGTTGCTAAAAAGGCAATCAGAAGGGCAAACTGGAGACCTGCAAGATAGGGTTTACTCTGTTTCCAGAGAGACATTTTTTTATTTTCCATGTTCCAATTCCTCCTTCGATAGTTGTGAATAGGCAATTTCTTGGTAAACTTCATTATTAGCTAGAAGTTCCTTGTGGGTGCCTTGTCCCACGACTTTACCTTGATCCAAGACCAAAATCAAATCTGCATCCATAATCGTTGAAATACGCTGTGCGACGATGAGTTTGGTCATAGATTTTGTTTTCTCTGCTAGCTCTTGGCGTAAGACACGGTCTGTCTTGTAGTCCAAGGCTGAGAAGGAGTCATCAAAGATGAGGATTTCTGGTTTCCGAGCCAAGGCACGCGCAATGGCCAGACGCTGTCTTTGTCCACCTGAGAAGTTGGTTCCTCCTTGGGCTACTTCTGACTCTAAGCCCGCTTCCTTGTCTTCGATAAAGTTCTTAGACTGGGCCAATTCTAAGGCTTGCCACATAGTCTCCTCACTAAGTGGTGTTTCTTGACTCTGTCCAAAGTCTAGATTGCCCTTGACATCACCTGAAAAGAGAACCGCTTTCTGAGGAATATATCCGACCTTATTACGCAAATCTTCCAAACCGTAATCTTGGACATTAACTCCGTCCACTAGAATTTCTCCTGCTGATACGTCATAGAAACGTGGAATCAGATTGACCAGAGTTGATTTACCAGAACCTGTTGACCCTATAAAGGCCACTGTTTGACCAGCTTCTGCTTTAAAGCTAACATTCTCGATAACTGCCTCCGAATTTGCCGCATAGCGGAAAGTCACATCCTTAAACTCGACCTGACCTTTGAGGTTTTCATCAGCCAACTGCACTTGAGCAGGATTTTGGATAGAAGAATGCAAATCTAAAACCTGGTTGATCCGCTTGGCAGAGACCATAGTTCGGGGAAGAACGATGAAGAGCGCTCCCATGAGAAGGAATCCCATGACAACCTGCATGGCATAAGACATGAAAACAACCATGTCACTAAAGAGAGGCAGACGTGCTGTCGGAGCAGCATCGTTGATTACATAGGCCCCAATCCAATAAATCGCCACGCTCAAACCACTTGAAATCCCCATCATGATGGGATTCAAAATAGCCATGAGACGGTTGACAAACAAATTCAAACGGGTCAATTCATCATTTGCTGCTGCAAATTTTTCATCTTGGTACTTTTCAGCATTGTAGGCACGAACTACGCGAATACCTGTTAGACTCTCACGAGTGATGCTGTTCAGCTTATCAGTCAGACTTTGAATCAAGGACTGTTTTGGAAAGGCTAGCGTCATCAAAACTGTTGTCATCAAAACATTGACAATCACTGCCACAAGTACAGCCCAGAGCCAGTATTCTGAATGACCTAAAATCTTCCCGATAGCCCAGATAGCCATAATCGGACCACGCGTAACCACTTGCAAGCCCATGGTGATCAGCATCTGAACTTGAGTAATATCATTAGTGGTACGAGTTAGGAGGCTAGGAATAGAGAATTTCTTAATCTCTGTCTGCGAGTAATCCAAAACTCGGTTAAAAATATCACTTCTCAGCCTACTAGTATAGGAAGCGGCCACTCTGGATGCAAAAAATCCAACTGCAACTGCGGACAAGAATGCAAAAAAGGACATTCCGACCATCATACCTGCTGGTTGCCATAACTCATCCAAGTTGGTTCCTTGACTTCCTAGCAAATCCGTAATTTTCGAGATATAGGTTGGAACTTCCAACTCTAGATAGACCGAAAAGCATGTAAAGAGAATGGCTAGTAAAATCATCCCCCATTCTTTTCCACTAATTCGTTTGGCTAATTTCTTCATTCTCTCCTCCTATTCTCTTGATATTTTCCTGTAGTTGATTGAGGACTTTCTCAAAAATCAGTAATTCATCTTCATCAATGTCTGCCATCAACTGGTTGTCAATGCGTTCAAAGAAGGCTTTAACCTGCTTCATTTGAGAACGTGATTTGTCCGTCAAACGAACAAACTTGGCCCGCTTATCGCTAGAACTCGCCTCCAATTCCACCAAACCATTTTGTACCATACGCTTGACCAAGTTACTCGCAACAGACTTGGTAATATTGAGTTCCTGCTCGATATCTTTAATCAAGACTAAGTCTTGATTTTCCTCACGGCTATCCAAAAAACGTACAACCTGTCCTTGAGGTCCACCCATAAATTCAATGCCACAACGCTTAGCTTCCTTTTGCACCATCAGATGAATCTGATGACCAAAACGCTTAAAGACCAACATCGGTTTATCCATACTAATTCCTTTCAAATCATTGTTTTTAGTTCTCCTAGGAACTAAATAGGTTTCCATGAGAACTATTTTACCACTTTGAAAAAAGATGTCAAGAAAAAGTTTCCTAGAGAACTATTTTCTTGATTGAAAAAATCCCAAGTGAATTTTTCACTTAGGATTATGTTTTCTAGGTTATACTCTTCGAAAATCAAATTCAAACCACGTCAGCTTCGCCTTGCCGTACTCAAGTACTGTCTGTGGCTAGCTTCCTAGTTTGCTTTTTGATTTTCATTGAGTATTAAATTAGAATCCATCTACGTTTGTGTAGATTTTTTGGACGTCTTCATCGTCTTCAAGAACGCTGTAAAGTTTTTCAAAGGTTTCAAGATCATCACCTGACAATTCCACTTCTGACTGAGGAATCATTTCCAATTCAGTCACTTGGAATTCTTCGACACCTGACTCACGAAGGGCAACGATAGCCTTATGAAGGTCAGTTGGAGCTGTGTAAACAGTAATTGTTCCTTCTTCTGCTTCTACATCGTCCACATCCACATCTGCTTCTAGCAATTGCTCAAAGACCGCGTCCGCATCTTCACCAGCAAATACAATAACACCCTTGTTGTCAAAGAGGTAAGAAACTGAACCTGAAGCACCCATGTTTCCACCGTTTTTACCAAAGGCAGCACGAACATTAGCCGCTGTACGGTTGACGTTTGAAGTCAAAGTATCAACGATCAGCATAGAACCGTTTGGCCCAAAACCTTCGTAACGTCCTTCTGTAAAGGTTTCGTCTGTGTTTCCTTTTGCTTTATCAATCGCTTTATCGATAACGTGTTTTGGCACTTGGGCTTGTTTAGCACGGTCGATAACGAATTTCAAAGCAGTGTTTGATTCTGGGTCTGGATCACCTTTTTTAGCTGCTACATAGATTTCTACACCAAATTTTGCATATACTTTAGAGTTAGCTCCATCTTTAGCCGTTTTCTTGGCTACGATATTGGCCCATTTACGTCCCATTAGGAATCTCCTTTTTCACATTTTAATCCTTCTTATTATAACACAAGTTTTTTCGATTTTCACTAGAGGAAACGGATTTTATTCAGCAAATCGAGCTAGGATGACACTTTTGTTACCAAGATGGCCTTACCTTTCTATCTTTATCAACAGACACTTATCAACAGACACTCATCCACATTCAAAAAACAAACTAGACCATTATCTGCAAATAGAAAGTTTCAGCCAAGTTTGACAAAGTCCGCTCAAATTACTGTTTAGAGGTTGCAGATAGGGCTGACCTGGTTTGAAGAGATTTTCGAAGAGTGTAATTTACGTGTTCCCAAGACGGAAATGTATGCTCTTTTTGATTTTATAGTTGATTGAAAATAGAATAGTACACCTCAACTTCTAAATCCTTGTCATAAATTTGATTTGAATTCCCTGATTACTTTGTCCATATTCTATTTCAATCCACTATACACGATACTGAAGTTAGACTAGTACAACGGCACTTCTAAAACAAGCAAAAGGTAGCTAATTCCCTGTATAGCAAGGAATTAGCTACCCTTTTTTACTTTTTTACACATCCTGTTTGATAGACTCATTTTAACATCACGAGCATACTCCAATGGAAATCGCTAGGCAAGAGATAAACTTTCAGATATTCGCAGAGAGATCATCGCCTCTTTTTGTCGCAAGCATTCTTCTCTCCTAGTCATTTTCTACCTTATCCTCTACCTGAGGATAAAGAGTCGTTCCCCAAATAGAAATCGTCCGCTTACGCACTAGTGGCAAATCGGTTTTTTCATAAACCGTACGCCACCATTCCCAGGCAAGTCCGGTACACTCCCTAATTTTGACAGAGAGATTGCGAACATTCCCTTTTAAAGGAATACTTGTGGTAAAATGAGCCGTCAAATCCTGCCCATTTCTGTTCCAAGCCTTAGGAGTCAAAACTTCCTTACCTTGATAATCATAGGATAATTCATCCCAAGCAATGTAATATTGGGCAACATAGGCACCACTATGATCCAAGAGTAAATCTCCGTTTCTGTAGGCTGTCACCTTAGTTTCAACATAGTCTGTACTGTTTTGAAAGGTCGCAACTACATTGTCCCGTAAAAAAGAAGTTGTATAGGAAATCGGCAAGCCTGGATGATCGGCTGTAAAGCGACTGCCTTCTTGAATCAAGTCCTCTACCATATCCACCTTGCCTGTTACAACTCGGGCACCCGAACTCGGATCCCCTCCTAAAATAACTGCCTTCACTTCTGTATTGTCCAAAATCTGCTTCCACTCTGTCTGAGGAGCTACCTTGACTCCTTTTATCAAAGCTTCAAAAGCAGCCTCTACTTCATCACTCTTACTCGTGGTCTCCAACTTGAGATAGACCTGACGCCCATAAGCAACACTCGAAATATAGACCAAAGGACGCTCTGCAGAAATTCCTCTCTGCCTCAAATCCTCTACCGTTACAGTATCTTGAAACACATCTCCTGGATTTTTAACAGCATCTACGCTGACTGTATAATAAATCTGCTTAAAATTAACAATCTGAATCTGCTTTTCGCCCGAATGGACAGAGTTAAAATCAATATCAAGAGAATTCCCTGTCTTTTCAAAGTCAGAACCAAACTTGACCTTGAGTTGTTCCATGCTGTGAGCCGTAATTTTTTCATACTGCATTCTAGCTGGGACATTATTAACCTGACCATAGTCTTGATGCCACTTGGCCAACAAATCGTTTACCGCTCCGCGAACACTTGAATTGCTAGGGTCTTTTACTTGGAGAAAGCTATCACTACTTGCCAAACCAGGCAAATCAATACTATAAGTCATCGGAGCACGATCGACCGCAAGAAGAGTGGGATTATTCTCTAACAAGGTCTCATCCACTACGAGAAG
>NZ_JBBJZY010000027.1:0-14228 GCF_038148955.1 Streptococcus pseudopneumoniae | reverse complement strand
CATAAGCTCGACGATTTGAAGGAGATTATTCTTGCTGAGAGCTTTGAACTCGATGATGCCGTCAAAACGGTTCATAAATTCTGGGCTAAAGAAGTTGCCGAGTTCACCGAGAACTGAGTTGGTACGTCCTTCGCGAGCTGCCCCAAAACCAACGCTAGCTTCGGCCTTACCCGTACCTGCATTTGAAGTCATGATAATAATGGCATCCTTGAAGCTGACGGTACGTCCTTGCCCATCTGTCAAACGGCCATCGTCCAAGACTTGCAGGAACATATGCATGACATCTGGATGGGCTTTTTCTACTTCATCCAAGAGAATAAGAGAGTAGGGATTACGGCGGACTTTTTCAGTTAATTGTCCAGCTTCATCATAGCCAACATAACCTGGAGGGGCTCCGACCAACTTAGCAACACTATGTTTTTCCATGTATTCACTCATGTCAAAGCGAATCATGCTATCAGCAGAACCAAAGAGTTCGATAGCTAGTTGTTTGGAAAGTTCTGTCTTACCGACACCAGTTGGTCCGACAAAGAGGAAACTTCCGATTGGGCGGTTAGGAGTACCAAGTCCGACACGATTACGTCGAATAGCCTTAGCTATCTTATCGACAGCATCGTCTTGCCCAATAACATGAGACTTAAGGTCTTCAGCTAGATGGATAAGTTGAGATTGTTCTTTCTCTTTTAAATCCCCAACAGGGATGTTGGTTTTCTGCTCGATAATGTGCTCAATGGTTTTCTCACTGATGATAGGAGTATCTTGGTCCGTAACTTTTTTCTTTTGCATTTCCTTATACTTGGCAATCTGGTCGCGGAAGTAAGCTGCTTTTTCAAAATCTTCCTCTCGTGTAGCTTGAGATTTGAGATTTTCAGCCTCAATCAAGCGTTGATCGATTACTTTAGGATCTACAAAATTCAAGGTCAAGTTCATTTTAGAACCAGCTTCATCTAGGAGGTCAATAGCCTTGTCAGGTAAGAAGCGATCTTGGATGTAACGATTGGAAAGAGTGGCAGCTGCTTCAATTGCAGCATCGGTATATTGAACGTGATGGTAGTCTTCGTATTTCTTTTGAATGCCTTTGAGGATAGTGATTGTTTCTTCCACGGTTGGTTCATTTACCTTCACAGGCTGCATACGACGCTCTAGGGCAGCATCCTTTTCAATGATACGGTATTCATTGAGGGTAGTTGCACCGACCAGTTGCAGTTCCCCACGAGCAAGGGCTGGCTTGAGGATATTTCCTGCGTCCATATTACCATCACTCGCAGAACCAGCACCGACAATTTCATGGATTTCGTCGATAAAGAGAATGATGTCCTCACGTTTGCGAATTTCTTCCATGAGTTTTTGCATGCGTTCTTCAAATTGTCCACGGATACCCGTTCCTTGAACTAAGCTAACCACATCCAAACGGATGACTTGTTTGCCTTGGAGTTTATGTGGAACATCGCCATCAACTATTTTCTGAGCTAGACCTTCGACAACGGCCGTTTTTCCGACACCAGGTTCCCCGATAAGGACAGGATTATTCTTGGTTCTACGATTGAGAATCTCGATGACACGGATAATCTCATCGTCGCGCCCAATAACGGGGTCAATGTTTCCACGACGGGCAATCTCAGTTACGTTGATACCAAATTCTTCTAGCAGGCCTTTTTCTTGGCTTGGTGGTGGAGTTTGAGCAGATCCACGATTTTGGGAACCATAACCGCCGTTTCCACCGTAACCTCCACCTGATTGGGTTGGGGGAATCGGAGGAGTGTTGTTAGAAGGTCTGAAATTGTTTAGGTCGTTGAAGAAATCACCAAAGGGATCAAAGTCACGATTGTTCAGATCCGTCATACCTTTAAAGAGGCTATTGTTAGGATCTGTCTTGATAATCTTATAGCAGTTTTGACAGAGGTCAATTTGTTTTTGCTTTCCATTGAGATTGGTATAAAGATGAATTGTTGAGTCGTTGATTTTACAGTTTTGACAAAGCATACATCTACCTCATTTCTTTCTTTAGCCTGACCTGTTTAAAGGTCAAAAATAGTCAAATTTCTATACTCTCATTATAACAGGATTGGGGTGTAAAGCAAGTAAAAAGATTGCAGCTTTGAGAAGTTGTTACTATGAAAATTTTTGTGAATTTGGACTATAAAAAAATCCTATTTGTGAGACAAAAAGGATTTTGGTTAGACATGCAGGGTGTAATCCCGGCTTGTTTTAGATTAGTAGAGAAGTTCGTAAATCTCCATTGCAATCAAGTCAATGCTATCAAAAGTATACGTTTCGCGAGCTTCTACATCACGAAGGGTAAAGATTGATCCGTTTTCTTCGTCGTGGCTGTATGCAACTTCTGCAACAACAACTCCTTCGCGTTCAAAATTACGTTTTAAATTTCCGCCGTCTTTTGCCATTGCTTCAAGGCGGTTGATGATTCTAACCAAATGTGATTCCATTTTGATTCTCCTTCATTTCTTATCGTTACTATTTTACCATAAAGGAGGCCAACTTGACTAGAAAAAACTAAGATTTCTCGCTAATTCTACTAGTTTAAAGTTTTTTTGAATAAATTGGATAAAAGGTTTGAATTTTAATTCAATGCATGTTATAATCATACAGTATTCTATTTTAGAAAGCAGTGTGACTATGAATTTTTCTTTTTTACCTAAGTATTTACCTTATTTTAACTATGGGGCTATCGTGACGGTTCTCATTTCTATTTGTGTTGTCTTTTTGGGGACTATTTTGGGTGTTGTCTTGGCTTTTGGGCAACGTTCAAAGTTTAAACCGCTTGTCTGGCTCGCCAACTTGTACGTTTGGATTTTCCGCGGGACGCCGATGATGGTTCAGATTATGATTGCCTTTGCTCTTATGCATATCAATGCTCCGACTATTCAGGTTGGGATTTTGGGTGTTGATCTTTCTCGTCTGATTCCAGGGATTTTGATTATTTCTATGAACAGTGGTGCTTATGTTTCTGAGACTGTTCGGGCCGGAATCAATGCGGTTCCTAAAGGTCAGTTAGAAGCGGCTTATTCGTTAGGGATTCGTCCTAAAAATGCTATGCGCTATGTGATTTTGCCACAAGCTATCAAAAATATTTTGCCAGCATTGGGGAACGAATTTATCACTATTATCAAGGATAGTTCCCTCTTATCAGCTATCGGTGTCATGGAGTTGTGGAACGGGGCTACAACAGTTTCTACAACAACCTATCTACCTCTGACACCACTTTTATTTGCAGCCTTTTATTATTTGATTATGACTTCTATTTTGACAGTGGCTTTGAAAGCTTTTGAAAAACGTATGGGACAAGGAGATAAGAAATAATGACAGAAACCTTGATAAAAATTGAAAATTTACATAAATCATTTGGAAAGAATGAAGTATTGAAGGGCATTAACCTCGAGATTAAAAGAGGAGAAGTTGTCGTTATCATCGGTCCTTCGGGGAGCGGGAAATCTACCTTGCTTCGCTCTATGAATTTGTTGGAAGAAGCAACTAAAGGGAAGGTTATCTTTGAGGGAGTCGATATTACGGACAAGAAGAATGACCTCTTTGCCATGCGTGAGAAGATGGGCATGGTTTTCCAACAATTCAATCTCTTTCCTAATATGACTGTGATGGAAAATATCACCTTGTCACCTATCAAGACCAAAGGTGAAAGCAAGGCAGTTGCTGAGAAGAGAGCCCAAGAGCTGTTGGAAAAAGTTGGTTTGCCAGATAAGGCAGACGCTTATCCACAGAGTTTGTCAGGTGGCCAGCAACAACGGATTGCCATTGCGCGTGGTTTGGCCATGGAACCAGATGTTTTGCTCTTTGACGAGCCAACTTCAGCCTTGGACCCTGAAATGGTTGGAGAAGTTCTGGCTGTTATGCAAGACCTTGCCAAATCAGGAATGACCATGGTTATCGTAACACATGAGATGGGATTTGCCCGTGAGGTAGCAGACCGTGTCATCTTTATGGCAGACGGTGTAGTTGTTGAAGATGGGACACCTGAGCAGATTTTTGAACAAACCCAAGAACAACGGACTAAAGACTTCTTGAGTAAGGTTTTATAATCTATTTTAAAATTTCAAGACAAGATTAGTGAAAAGCTCAACCAGAGCTTTTTCTTATAGTTTGAAACTATAGGATAGCCTAGGAAAGAAGTGTTAGAGGGTACTAGCAGTTTTTGGTATAATGGAAGATATTTGAAAGAAAAGAGAAGTGATATGACACAGATTATTGATGGGAAAGCTTTAGCGGCCAAATTGCAGGGGCAGTTGGCTGAAAAGACTGCAAAATTAAAGGAAGAAACAGGTCTAGTACCTGGTTTGGTAGTGATTTTGGTTGGGGACAATCCAGCCAGCCAAGTCTACGTTCGCAACAAGGAGAGGTCAGCCCTTGCGGCTGGTTTCCGTAGCGAAGTAGTGCGAGTTCCAGAGACCATTACGCAAGAGGACTTGCTAGACCTGATTGCCAAATACAATCAAGATCCAGCTTGGCATGGGATATTGGTCCAGTTACCATTACCAAAACATATTGATGAAGAGGCAGTTTTGTTGGCCATTGACCCAGAAAAGGATGTGGATGGTTTCCATCCCTTAAACATGGGGCGTCTCTGGTCTGGTCATCCAGTTATGATTCCTTCGACACCTGCAGGAATTATGGAAATGTTCCATGAATATGGGATTGAATTAGAAGGTAAAAATGCGGTGGTCATCGGTCGTTCAAACATTGTTGGAAAACCCATGGCCCAGCTTCTTTTGTCCAAGAATGCAACAGTGACCTTGACCCACTCACGCACCCATAATCTCGCCAAGGTGGCTGCTAAAGCGGATATTCTGGTTGTTGCAATCGGTCGTGCCAAGTTTGTGACTGCTGACTTTGTGAAACCCGGTGCGGTAGTCATTGACGTTGGGATGAACCGAGATGAAAATGGGAAACTGTGTGGGGATGTGGATTATGAGGCAGTTGCTCCAATTGCTAGCCATATCACGCCAGTCCCTGGAGGTGTCGGTCCTATGACCATTACTATGCTGATGGAGCAAACCTATCAAGCGGCACTTCGGACATTAGACAAGGACTAGGAAAATGAAATTCGTATTTGATTTGGATGGGACGCTGTCTTTTGACTATATGACCATAGATGAAGAGATTAGGCAGGTTCTTTTAAAGGCTGAAGATTATGGACATGAGGTTGTATTTGCCTCAGCACGCTCTTATCGGGATTGTTTAGGCTTATTAGGTTCCGAGCTTAGTCAGCGCTTGGTCATAGGTTTGAATGGTGGTGTAGCCTATTATCTGGGAAAAGCTATCTATGAAATGAATCTCGATGCTAGGATTTATCAGGCTCTAGTGGATTATTGCCAGATCTATAATCTTCCTTTCTTTGTAGATGATTGCTTTGACTATAGTGGTCAGATTGTAGAGAAGATTCCATTTTTCTCCAGTGTGGATCCCCTAAAGGTAGCTCGTCATCAGAAACTCGAGGACATAGGGACTCCGATTAAGGTAGTCGTTTATATGGGTGACCATGAGGATTTGCTTGATGATCTGCTTGGTCAGTTAGAAAGACTGAGGCTAGCCCATCTGTCCTATCATACGCATGAAAAGTGTCTTTATGTCAACCCCTTGGATACTCATAAGGCGACAACTGTTGAAAAGTTATGTGAGGAGAACTTCATTGCTTTTGGAAATGACCAAAACGATATTGAACTGTTTAAAACGTCCCTCTATTCTGTCCAGATTGGAGATTTCGCTGGCCTTACTCCATATGCAGATGAAACGCTAAAGATAAAGGGAGCTCCTTCTCCGACAGTAGCAGACAAAATCTTACAAACTTTTACGGAATTTAAGGGAAAATAGTAGAAAAGGAGGTCTGCGCCTCCTTTTTGTTGTATAATAAATGAGAGAGGAAAAACGATGAAAGTGATTGAGCAAGCCTTACTAGAAAAAGTCATTATTGAACGTTCTCGTACCAGTCATAAAGGGGACTACGGTCGTCTGCTCTTGCTGGGTGGAACTTATCCTTATGGTGGTGCCATTATCATGGCTACTTTAGCAGCTGTAAAAAGCGGTGCAGGATTGGTGACCGTTGGAACGGACAGGGAAAATATTCCAGCTCTGCACAGCCATTTACCTGAGGCTATGGTCTTTGCTCTTCAAGATCAGCAATTGTTAAAAGAGCAGTTGGATAAGGCAGAAGTTGTCTTGCTGGGCCCTGGTTTACGAGACGATGCTTTTGGAGAAAAACTAGTCAAACAGGTCTTTGTTAATTTAAGACAGAATCAGATTTTGATTGTAGATGGTGGTGCCCTGACCATTCTTGCTAGAACAAGTTTGTCATTTCCATCTAACCAGCTTATCCTAACTCCCCACCAAAAAGAGTGGGAAAAGCTGTCTGGTATTGCTATTGAAAAGCAAAAGGAAGCTGCAACGGCTAGTGTCCTAACTTCCTTCCCTCAAGGAACAATTTTGGTAGAGAAAGGTCCAGCTACTCGTATTTGGCAAGCTGGGCAATCTGATTATTACCAGTTACAGGTTGGCGGTCCCTATCAGGCGACTGGGGGAATGGGAGATACTTTGGCTGGGATGATTGCAGGATTTGCAGGCCAGTTTAAGCAAGCTAGTCTTTACGAACGTGTGACAGTAGCGACCCATCTTCATTCAGCCATAGCCCAAGAACTAGCTCAAGAACAGTATGTGGTTTTGCCAACGGAGATTAGTAATTGTCTTCCTAAAGTAATGAAAATTATTTGTCAAAAAGAGAGGGTAAGCAAAGATAAACTTGTTTAAAATAGATAGATAAACCTACTTCCTTCTCTTAATTTATGATTCTTGAAATGCGCCTGCTTTAATGCTAAACTAGACGTATCAAAGTTAAGGTCTTATTTTTGGAACTGGAAAGAGATGAACAAATCAAATACATAAAAGATAAACTCATTTTTATTCGTTTGGTAAAAAGAAAATGCATATTTTCAAAGAAAGATTGATAAAAAATGTAAATTTGATCTTTTCACTTGAATAAAAAGCGGTTTCATAGTAAAATAAGAACTGAGAATGATGGAGGTAAATCGGTGGAAAATCTGAAGAAAATGGCAGGTATCAAGGCTGCTGAGTTCGTGAGCGATGGAATGGTCGTTGGACTTGGAACAGGCTCGACTGCCTATTATTTTGTCGAAGAAATCGGTCGTCGTATCAAGGAAGAAGGATTGCAGATTACAGCTGTAACGACTTCTAGTGTGACCACTAAACAGGCAGAAGGCCTTAATATCCCACTCAAATCTATTGACCAAGTAGACTTTGTCGATGTGACAGTTGATGGCGCAGATGAAGTGGATAGTCAGTTTAATGGAATCAAAGGTGGTGGTGGTGCTCTTCTGATGGAGAAGGTTGTAGCAACGCCCTCAAAAGAATATATTTGGGTGGTGGATGAAAGCAAGCTGGTCGAAAAACTAGGTGCTTTTAAATTGCCAGTAGAAGTGGTTCAGTATGGTGCAGAGCAGGTCTTTCGTCATTTTGAACGAGCTGGCTACAAACCAAGCTTCCGTGAAAAAGACGGCCAACGTTTTGTGACGGATATGCAGAATTTTATCATTGACCTCGCCTTGGATGTCATTGAAGATCCAATTGCTTTCGGACAAGAATTGGACCATGTCGTTGGTGTCGTAGAGCACGGTTTATTCAACCAAATGGTGGATAAGGTCATTGTTGCTGGACGAGATGGGGTTCAGATTTTAACCTCGAGAAAAGAAAAATAGAAGGGGGCATAAGATGTCTAAATTTAATCGTATTCACTTGGTGGTACTGGATTCTGTGGGAATTGGTGCTGCACCAGATGCTAATAACTTTGTCAATGCAGGGGTTCCAGATGGAGCTTCTGACACACTGGGACACATTTCAAAAACAGTTGGTTTGAATGTGCCAAACATGGCTAAAATCGGTCTTGGAAATATTCCTCGCGAAACGCCTTTGAAGACTGTACCGGCAGAGAGCAATCCAACTGGATATGCAACAAAATTAGAGGAAGTATCTCTTGGTAAGGATACTATGACTGGACACTGGGAAATCATGGGACTCAATATTACTGAGCCTTTCGATACTTTCTGGAACGGATTCCCAGAAGAAATCTTGACAAAAATCGAAGAATTCTCAGGACGCAAGGTTATTCGTGAAGCCAACAAACCTTACTCAGGAACGGCTGTTATTGATGATTTTGGACCACGTCAGATGGAAACTGGGGAGTTGATTATCTATACTTCAGCTGACCCAGTCTTGCAAATTGCTGCCCACGAAGATATTATTCCTTTGGACGAATTGTACCGTATCTGTGAATACGCTCGTTCAATTACACTTGAGCGCCCTGCCCTTCTAGGTCGTATCATTGCTCGTCCATATGTTGGTGAACCAGGTAACTTCACTCGTACAGCCAACCGTCGTGACTTGGCGGTATCTCCATTTGCACCGACTGTTTTGGATAAATTGAATGAGGCTGGTATCGATACTTATGCTGTTGGTAAAATCAATGATATCTTTAACGGTGCTGGTATCAATCATGACATGGGCCATAACAAGTCAAATAGCCATGGAATTGATACACTATTGAAGACCATGGGCCTTGCTGAGTTTGAAAAAGGATTCTCGTTCACAAACTTGGTTGACTTTGATGCCCTTTATGGCCACCGTCGTAATGCTCATGGCTACCGTGATTGTTTGCATGAGTTTGATGAACGCTTACCTGAAATTATCGCAACTATGAGAGAGAACGACCTTCTCTTGATTACTGCGGACCATGGAAATGACCCAACGTATGCAGGAACAGACCACACTCGTGAATATATCCCACTTTTGGCTTACAGTCCTGCTTTTAAAGGAAATGGTGTCATTCCAGTAGGATATTTCGCAGATATTTCAGCGACTGTTGCCGATAACTTTGGTGTGGAAACTGCCATGATTGGGGAAAGTTTCTTAGATAAATTGGTATAAGATGACGCGCTATGCTTTGCTGGTGAGAGGTATCAATGTTGGTGGTAAGAATAAGGTCGTCATGGCGGAGCTTCGTCAAGAATTAACAAACTTGGAACTGGAAAAGGTTGAAAGCTACATCAACAGTGGCAACATTTTCTTTACTTCGACAGACTTAAAATCCCAATTGATTGAAAAATTAGAGACTTTCTTTGCAGTCCATTATCCATTTATTCAAAGCTTTTCTTTACTGAGTCAAGAAGACTATGAAGCAGAAGTGGAGAATCTACCAGCTTGGTGGAATGAAGACTTGGCACGAAAAGATGTCCTCTTCTACACGGAGGGTTTGGATGTGGACCAAGTCATCGAGAAAGTAGACAGTTTAAAACTGGAAGATGAAGTTGTTTATTTTGGTAAACTTGGTATTTTCTGGGGAAAATTCTCTGAAGAATCCTACCCTAAGACTGCCTATCACAAGTACTTGCTCAAGATGCCTTTCTATCTCCACATTACCATTCGCAATGCAAAAACCTTTGACAAAATCGGTCAAATGCTAAAAAATAATAATAAAGGAAATACACAATGACATTTTTAGACAAAATCAATGAAACAGCTGCTTTCCTGAAAGACAAGGGAATTCAAGCGCCTGAGTTCGGTCTAATCCTTGGGTCAGGTCTTGGAGAATTGGCAGAAGAAATCGAAAATCCAGTTGTAGTAGACTATGCTGAGATTCCAAACTGGGGCCGCTCTACAGTAGTCGGTCACGCTGGTAAATTAGTATATGGGGAACTGGCAGGTCGCAAAGTTTTGGCTCTTCAAGGTCGCTTCCATTTTTACGAAGGCAATCGTCTGGAAGTCGTGACTTTTCCAGTACGTGTCATGAAAGTTCTTGGATGTGAAGGTGTCATTGTAACCAATGCAGCTGGTGGTATTGGATATGGGCCTGGTACTTTGATGGCTATCTCAGACCATATCAACATGACAGGTCAAAACCCATTGATGGGTGAAAACTTGGATGACTTTGGTCCTCGTTTCCCAGATATGTCTAAGGCCTACACACCAGAATACCGTGCTACTGCCCATGAAGTGGCTAAAAAACTTGGTATCAAGCTTGATGAAGGTGTCTATATTGGTGTAACTGGTCCAACTTATGAAACACCAGCAGAAATCCGTGCCTATAAGACACTGGGAGCAGATGCGGTTGGTATGTCTACTGTTCCTGAAGTTATCGTGGCAGCCCACTCAGGTTTGAAAGTTCTAGGAATTTCATGTATTACTAACTTTGCAGCTGGATTCCAAGAAGAACTTAACCACGAAGAAGTTGTGGAAGTAACCGAACGTGTCAAAGGTGATTTCAAAGGCTTGCTTAAAGCAATTCTTGCTGAATTGTAAGAAAAAAGATTTAAAAGGGGGAATGCCTCTTTCCTTTCATGGTTGACTGGCTATTCGGAACAAAGAAGAGACATAGGTAGACTATGGGTTTCTTCCTACTCTTGTACCTGAAAGAGTCTGATAGCCAGCATTGTGAAAGATAAGATTTTAGGATGCTAGCATTAGTTTCCTAGCCAAGCAGACTAGGATGATAAGGAGAGATGAGAATGAATTGACTTTCTGAATTTCTCAGTCTTATCATATGTAGCACAATGAGATTTTGCTTGAGTCTGCTAATAAATAAACGAAAAGAAAGATAAAGAATAATGAAAATTGGTCAACGAATTATGCGCTTTGGCATAAAAAAATTAAGTATCGGAGTTGTATCTGTTGCAGTCGGCTTTGCATTTCTAGCTCCAGCTGGAATTTCAGCCAATGAAGTAAAACAAGATGTAACATCTGACGTGACAACAAGAGTGCTAGATTCTAAGGAGGAATTGAGAGAGCCGGAAAATGTTGCTCCAAAACTAGAAACTCCTCTTACAGAGGAGTCAAGACTAGCTCCCCAAACGCTTCCAGAAGCAAGTGAAGTTCTTGAAAACAAAAAGGAAGAGTCAAAAGTAGAGATAACAGAGCCAGCTCAAACTTCACCTGTTCTTGCTCCTGACCAAGGAACTAAAGATGAAGTTGTGACAGAAAAACCAACAAATACTCGTTCTCTAACCGCAGAAGATTTGGTGAAGATTTCCAAAGGGGAATTACATTTAGAAAATGATTTGATTGATGAATCTCTCTATGGTGAAAAAGTTCTTGATTTGGAAGGGGATGATGACCAAGATGGCATCAAAAACAAAGATGAACTTTATGTTTACAACAAAGATGGTAAGGATTATCTAGGATATAACAGTCATCCCTTGCTAGCAGACAGTGATGGGGATGGTTTGGCAGATGGAGAAGACGATAATAAGAAAGAATGGTATGTTACAGACCGCGATTCTCTTCTCTTTATGGAGTTAGCCTATCGAGACGATGATTATATTGAGAAAATTTTAGATCACAAGAATCCTTTCCCTAGTCTCTATCTTGACCGTCAAGAATACAAACTCATGCACAATGAATTGGCTCCTTTCTGGAAGATGAAAAAAGCCTACCATACAGATAGTGGCTTGGATGCTTTCTTATTTGAGACCAAGAGCGACCTTCCTTATCTCAAAGATGGAACGGTGCACATGTTGGCTATTCGTGGAACGCGGGTTAATGACGCCAAGGACTTAAGTGCAGATTTGGTTTTATTAGGTGGAAATAAACCAGCTCAAGCGGATGATATCCGTAAGGTTGTTGGGGAATTAGCCAAGGATACAAGTATTACGAAATTGTATATGACAGGTCATTCTCTTGGAGGCTACTTAGCTCAGATTGCAGCGGTTGAAGCTTACCAAAAATATCCTGATTTTTATAACAATGTATTGAGGAAAGTGACGACTTTCAGTGCTCCTAAAGTGATTACTTCCAGAACGGTTTGGAATGCTAAAAATGGTTTCTGGGATGTTGGTTTGGAAAGCCGTAAATTAGCTGTTAGCGGAAAAATTAAGCATTATGTGGTTGATAATGATAATGTTGTGACTCCCTTGATTCATAATGATCGTGATATTGTTACATTTACAGGTAATTCACGCTTTAAACACCGTTCTCGTGGCTATTTTGAAAGTCGAATGAATGATATTCCTAACTTTAATATTGGTAAACGAGCTACCTTAGATAAACATGGTTATCGTGATCCGAAATTGGATAAAGTGCGCTTCTTTAAGAAACAGGCTCTGCCTCAATCTTCTAGTCAACCAAGTGCTGAACCAATGGAAAATATTGCCTTAGGGAAACAGGTTAGTCAAAGTTCGACAGCTTTCGGAGGAGATGCTAGAAGAGCTGTGGATGGCAAAGTTGATGGTAACTATGGTCACAATTCTGTCACTCATACAAATTTCCAATCTAAACCTTGGTGGCAAGTAGATTTGGCTAAAGAAGAAACCATTCGCCAAATCAATATTTACAACCGAACAGACACTGCTCAGGATAGATTGGCAAACTTTGATGTCATTCTTTTAGATAGTTCTGGCAAAGAAATTGAGAGAAAACGCATAACATCTCTTAAAGATGTGTCAGCACAAATTGCGATTAACCATAAAAAAGCGCGCTATGTTCGGATTGAGCTAGAAGGCTATAATGCCCTCAGTCTTGCAGAAGTCCAAGTATATCGTGCTGAGAATATCGCTTGGAAAAAACAGGCTAAGCAAAGTTCTACTGATTTTGGTGGAGATGCTAGTCGTGCCTTGGATGGCAATACCAATAGTAGTTATAGCCAGCAATCAATTACTCATACAAAATTTGAAAACCAGCCTTGGTGGGAAGTTGATTTAGGTCGTACAGAACAGGTAGGACTTGTTCGCCTTCATAACCGTGGGGATGGAGAACTTTCTAAACGTCTGTCAGACTTTGATGTGATTTTATATGATGAAAAAGGGACAGAAGTTGCTAGACAGTATGTTTCTAAACTTGACGGAACGAGCTTGGATGTTCAATTAAATGGGAAATTGGGCCGCCGTGTTCGTGTGCAACTACGTAAGAACAATCAAGCCCTCAGTCTTGCAGAAGTAGAAGTTTTCCGCTTTATCGCTACGAATGGTGAGACGGCGACACAAGTTTCTAAACCAATTCAACAGATAAGTCAGGCTCCTGCAAAAGACAAAACGTTGACAATTCAGCATAGTGGAGCTTACATTGCCCGCTATTCTATAACTTGGGAAGAAGTTACAGTAGACAAAAATGGGAACCAAGTTGTTCGTAGTCGTTCTTGGGAAGGCAACGGTCGCAATCAGACTGCAGGTTTTGTCCTCAATCTCCCAATCAAAGAAAATATGAGAAATCTGCGAATTAAGATTGAGAAAAAGACAGGTCTACTATGGAATAGATGGCAAACAATCTATGAAAATAGACCAATTTTAGCTCAACCCCACCGTAAAATTACCCATTGGGGAACAACACTAAATTCTAAGATTTCTGATGACGATGTCTTGTAAAAAATCCTACTATTTAATAATGAAATGATTTAGTTTATAAGAGAAGAACTACCTGAGCTTGAATAGAACTCAGGTAGCTCTCTGTGAAAGAATAATACTCTTCGAAAATCTCTTCAAACCACGTCAGCGTCGCCTTACCGTAGCTATGGTTACTGACTTCGTCAGTTCTATCCACAACCTCAAAGCACTGTTTTGAGCAACCTGCGGCTAGCTTCCTAGTTTGCTCTTTGATTTTCATTGAGTATAAAATTAAACAGAAAGGTAGAGTGAGGTGTTCTGATTTGAACACGAGTGGAAAACTTTTCTAAAAACTCAGAAGAGAAGGGGAGTTCGGTTTTGAATTGAAGCCGGTCTAATCTTCTCAATATCATCAAAATTAAGAAAGAAAGGAATTGAACCCACCCTAAAAGCAGTGGGAAAAAGATAGTTGGTCTAGCGAGCATCGCTCACTGCACCCAACTCCTATTTTCCCTTTGCTTTTTGACGGGTTTGGTATCTTTCTCAATATAAAAAAAGAAAGGTAGAGCGAGATGTTCTGATTTGAACACGAGCGGAAAACTTAGAAAATAGATAATCTGACTGAGAAATCAGGATTTCTCGTCAGATTCCTAATTTTCAGTCGTTTTCTTATCGCTCTTTGTATCATAAATTATGTCTATCCATATTGCTGCTCAGCAGGGTGAAATTGCTGATAAAATTCTTCTTCCTGGGGATCCTCTTCGTGCCAAGTTTATTGCGGAGAATTTCCTTGAAGATGCTGTTTGTTTTAACGAAGTGCGTAACATGTTTGGTTACACTGGTACTTACAAGGGTCACCGTGTATCAGTCATGGGAACTGGGATG